>CAZHLC010000653.1:0-3004 GCA_964532545.1 uncultured Leptospiraceae bacterium
CGAGGCGGTCAAAGCCCCCAGAATCAGATAAAATATCAGCATAACTATGCACAAAAGGCTGGTTTTGATAGGCCTTTACTTAATAAATCGGTATTTATTTGTGCCAAACTGAAGCCAATGGCGTCATTTGACTATGATTTATTCGTAATTGGCGGGGGTTCAGGTGGTGTCAGAGCAGCCCGCTTTTCGGCCCAATATGGTGCCAAGGTGGCCCTTGCAGAAGGGGGCCGCCTGGGCGGTACCTGCGTCAATCTGGGCTGCGTTCCTAAAAAAATGTATATGTATGCGGCCCAGTTTCGGGCCGATCAGGCCCTGGCCAGAGACTTTGGTTATACTTTCACAGATAGCCAGTTTGATTGGCAGAGCTTTATGGCTGCCAAAGACAGAGAGTTAAGCCGCCTCAATGGCATTTATCTCAACATTCTACAGAATTCAGCGGTAGAGGTGTTTGCCAACTGGGCCCGGTTGAAAGATCAACACACCATTGAGCTCGATGATGGCCAACAGATCAGGGCCAGGCATGTTCTGGTGGCCACCGGCAGTAGGCCCTCTAGACCAAATATCAAAGGTAAAGAGCTGGCCCTCGTTTCTGATGACATGTTCAAACTAGAGCACCTGCCAAAAAGCCTCGTAGTTGTCGGTGGGGGATACATTGCCCTTGAATTTGCCTCGATTCTGTTTCATCTTGGTGTTGACGTCACTCTGGCCTATCACCGCGACCTTTTTCTGCGGGGCTTCGATAATGATCTGCGCGAACATATGAAAGTAACCTTTGAGCAGAAGGGCTTGAAGCTGCTTTTTAATGCCAAACTAGAGGGCATAGAGAAGAGCACTGGTGGCTTGACTCTCAAAACGGCGGCAGGCAATGTTACAGCAGAGCAGATTCTTTTTGCCACTGGCCGTGCCCCCAATGTAGAAAAAGTTGGCTTGCCTGATCTGGGTGTTGCGTTTGATGAAGGCGGTGCTGTGCTTGTTGATGAAAATTACCAGAGCAGCGTACCCGCTGTTCATGCCGTAGGCGATCTGGTAGCCCGGGGGGGCCTGACTCCAGTGGCCCTGGCTGAGGCCATGGTCTTCAGTAAGAACGTATTTAGCAATGAAAAGCAGGTACTTGATTATCACAATATACCTACGGCCATTTTCAGTATGCCCAATATGGCTGTGGTTGGCCTCTCTGAAGAACAGGCCCGCAAAGAACATGGCGAGGTTGAAATATATCGCTCAACGTACCGTGAATTAAAGTACACTCTGGGTGAGGGTGGGCCGCGGGCCCTGCTGAAGCTGGTGGTCGATAAAAAAACCGACCAGCTGCTGGGTGCGCATATGATCGGCAGCGAGGCAGGTGAAATTATTCAGGGTATTGCAGTGGCGGTTAAGAACCGGTTGACCAAGGCGCAGCTTGATTCAACTATAGGAATACATCCGACAAATGCAGAAGAATTTGTGACTATGCGCACACCAGTGAAGGAAAGCTAAATGTCAAAACCAGCAACCGCAATAAAGAACGAGGGGCTTGAAAAGTTTGAACTGTCAGACTATGAGGGCATCAAGGGCAGCAATTACTATGAGGCCTGTCGCAGCCTGCAGCGCTATATTAAAAGGGTGATTGTTAAAGAAGACCTGGCTGCGGTTGAAAAACACCTGGCAGAATTTGGTGAACTGGCCTCTGGTCGCCTTAATGATTTAATCATCGCCGCCCATCAAGAGGGTAAATACGGGGTTCTAGAAAGGTTTGACCGTCACGGTAACCGCATTGATGAAATTGTATATAATTCAGAACAGTTAGAGCTCAAGCAGCTGGCCTACGATGCCGGTCTTGCTAATCTTGATTTTCAAAAAGACTGGGGCCGCCCCTTTCACTATGAGCATCGCGAAGCCCTGGCCTACCTTTCAAACATGAATGGCGAGGGTGGCTATAACTGCCCACTGGCCATGACCGAGGGTATGATCAGAATGCTGCGCAAAATCGCCACCGAAGAGCAGCGTGAAAAGTATCTACCTAAAGTAACGGCGCCTGATGCGCCCTACCAGTTTGCGGCTGGCCAGTACCTCACTGAGAGGGTAGGGGGGTCTAACGTGGGGGCCAACCGTACCATTGCCCGTAAAGGCGAGAACGGTAAGTGGTATTTAACCGGCGAAAAATGGTTCTGCTCGAACCCCTCAGAGCTCTGGGTCACTACCGCCCGCATTGAGGGCTCAGAAACCATTGGCGCCTTTCTGGTGAGCCGCTTCAAAGACAACGGTGAGCTTAACGATCATCACATTCTGCGCCTTAAAGATATTATTGGCTCACGGGGTAAGGCCACAGCCGAAGTCGAATACCGCGATACCGAAGCCGAACTGCTGGGGCGCCCTCACACCGGGCTGGCGCTGCTGATCAAAAACGTCATCAACGTATCACGGGTTCACGTAGGCCTGGCGGCTTCAGCCATGGCTCGAAGGGGCTTTCTTGAGGCCCGGGCCTATAGCCGCAAGCGCAGCGCTTTTAACCAGACCATCAACAAATTTGCCTCAATTCAGCGTAAGCTGGCCAGCATGCAGACCATGATCATCGCCCTTGAACTTGCTACTTTCAAAAACTGGTCAATGCATGAAGCAGGTGATGCCCTGTTTGAGTTGACGCTGCCGCTGATGAAATATGTGGCCAGTGCCAGAAGTTCGAGGCTGGTTCACGATGCCATCATGATACATGGCGGTAACGGTATTCTTAACGATTATTCGGTTTTGCCAAGGCTGCTGAATGACTGCATTATCAACGAAACCTGGGAGGGTACCCATAACATCATTGCTGGCCATGCCACCAAGGCGCTGCGTCGCCCCCGGGTAAAAAAAGCTCTTGAGGAATTGGTGAATAATGCAATCAAGCAGGGCAGGGCAGAAAGCGAGCTTGTTGAGATCACAGACTATCTTGAGAAACACTGGCAAGAGTTACATCAGGTTGATGTGGGCAGGCTCTCTGAGGCTAACCGCCTACCGCTCTGTGATAAAGTCTTTACAATTTTTA
>CAZHLC010000654.1:0-2494 GCA_964532545.1 uncultured Leptospiraceae bacterium
CGAATGAGCCCCAGACTCTACTGAAGCAGCAGATTGAGAGCGGCCAGAAGACGGCCCCATCAATACGCCGCCAGGTGCTGCACCAGAAGTTTGTGCATAACTATGCAGAAGAGCTTGGCTTCAGCCAATATGAGGTTTCTAACTATGCAAAGGGCCGGGCCTATTGCCAGCACAACCTCGGCTACTGGATGTATCGCCCCTACCTTGGGCTTGGGGTAGCCGCCCACTCTTTTCTGGGTAATAAGCGTTACTATAACAGCAAGAGCCTTCAACAGCATTTGCAGAACCCGAGAGCTGTTGAAAATGTTGAACAGGCCAAAGTAGACCTTGACTATTTCATTGGCAGCCTGCGCCTGCTTCTAGCCCAGAACCTGCAGACGGCTCGCCGGCGCCTGGGTATGCATAGTTATGCACACTTTGTGAAGTGCCTGCAGGCATGGCAGGGCAAGGGTTATGTAAACTTATCTAACCATCAGTTTCAATTGACTCACAAAGGTATGATGTTTTCAGATTCACTGCTTGCTGAAGTCACCAACAGCAGCGAAGCAACATTTCAATATATGACTGGCCCTTGAAAAAAACTGACAACCACCAGTTTCAAGCTTATATTGCTTATATGGGTGAGGCTGATATCAAAGCCGAAGTCGAAAAAATGAAACGTCTGCTTTCTGAAACCAATCGTATTATGCGAGAGAACCCTGAGTTAGATCGCGATAATGTGAGACACACGCTAATTTTACTAAGTGAAAAACCAGAAGAGCGTTTAGAGAGAAGTTTGCGTCGTGGCAGATCTATTCGGCGATAAAGAGTTTACCTTTTTAAAATCTCTACAAGAGCACAAAGTTAATTTCATGATTGTGGGGTTGAGTGCAGCTACCCTGCAGGGTGCCCCTGTAGTCACTCAAGATATTGACCTTTGGTTTGAGAATCGACAAGACCCTAATCTCAAAAGGGCCCTGAAGAGTGTGGGGGCAGCCTATGTTCCTCAAATTGGTCTAAACCCGCCTGCAATTGCAGGTGGGGCGGCTGAGATGTTTGATGTGGTATCATCTATGAATGGCCTTGGGTCTTTCTCAGAAGAACTGAAAAATACTTCATTTATTGAGATCAAGGGTTTGAAAGTTAGAATATTGAACCTTGATAGAATCATAGTCAGCAAAGAGGCGGCTAACCGCCCCAAAGATAAACTTGTCTTGCCTATCTTACGAGATGTTTGGGCGACTCTAAAAAGTCGAAACCGCTATAACGACACAATGACATAAGCATCTCGATCAAGTCACCAACAGCAAAACTTCAACTGAAACCATAGTTCAGTGACTTCGCTGTCACTTAATGCACACCGCACCATAAACTTTCAAAAAATGAGTTGCAGAAACGATACACAATTCTAGATTTTCTCTAAGTTATCAAGTTGCGTGTGCTTACCGTATGAAGAATACGAAAACTGATACAAGGGGCGGTAAAAATCTTAATTATGCTTTCAGCATAAACTATTCAAATAGCCTGCAGCCCCTCACTGTTTATACCCCGGTATAAGCGGTAGGGCAAACCCTGCCATTATGAATGGTGAGGGGTCAGGCTATTTGCCGCGCACTAGATAACTTAAAACATAGAACAAAAAAAATAAGGAGAGTAGTCTATGAGTAAGACAAAGTTCAAACTTATAACTTTGGTTGCACTACTGGCTTTCTCATCAGTGGCTTTTGCGCAGGGTTCTGACTCTAGCGAAGCGGCCGATGTGAATACAGGCATTGCTACAGCCAAAGCACTTGGTTTGGGTCTTGAAGTAGGCGTACGTGCTGGTTTCAGACCAAATCTACTAGATATGAATTATGAAACAGCCATTCGTGATGCTGATGCATCTGCGACAGCATACAACCAGACCAATAATGCTCAGTCGACCAAGACTTATTCATCGTATACTTACGATGATATGGGCTCAGCCAATGGGCTTTCACTGGGTCTTGATGTAAGCTATACGCTGCCGTTTCTCGAGAACATACTGTTTGTTCGCAGCGGTTTTGAATATAACCAGCAAGTTGGCGGTAGTTCTTCAAAAGAAGAAGGCACTTACGCTACAGCCGGCAATACAGACAATGGTGCCTCTAGAATAGGAACCACCGACACTTTAGAAAAAGAGCAGGCAATGACAGCAATGTACATTCCAGTTTTATTGGGTGTTCAGGGTTCACTTGGCGCAGCCAAGATCTATGGCGCGGCTGGGGTGATCTATGCTGCAGGCTCTTACAAGCTTACAATCAAAGATTCTGGTACATTTCATGATGCCGCATCTACGAATGATTATGAAGGTGAGGCAAAGTTCAGCGCAAGCGGCTTCGGTTTTCGTGGTGCTCTGGGTATAGTAGTGCCTATCACTGATCAAATCTCACTTGGTTTTGAGATGACACGCGATTTCGCTCAATTCAGCGAAACTGTTGAAGGCTCAGCCGATGCACAATCAGGCGGGGCAAACTTTGCCACCAAGAAACGAGAT
>CAZHLC010000654.1:2504-3001 GCA_964532545.1 uncultured Leptospiraceae bacterium
GCAAGCTCATCCACGACCAAAACTATATATGGAAGATAACGATGCCCTTTCTGAAGCAACCCAGCGCTTAAATGGCTCAGCAAACGCTACTGGTCAATATTTGACAGATTCAACAACTAAAGCAGCCAAGGGTACGGCCCCAATCGATCTGAGTGGCGCCTCGTTCAGCTTTAGAGTTGTATACTCACTATAAGGAGAAAGCTATGAAGATGAAGAAAATCTTTTTATTAATCGCAACCATGGCTTTCGCGATGGGTTTAACATTTTCTGCAAATGCAGAAGGTATGGGCCTGACAGTTGGCCTGAAGGTCGGCAATGACCTGAATATGTTTGGTCTTTCGAGTAAACATTATGAGTTGGCTGATACTGACGAACAATGGGCACTGGCCGCAAAAAAATCAAATGGCTCAGCCAATGTTGAAGCCTTCAGTGGCACGACAGGTTTAAATTTCGGCGTAGTTGCCAACTATACACTACCATTTGCCGATTATCTGTTC
>CAZHLC010000655.1:0-2994 GCA_964532545.1 uncultured Leptospiraceae bacterium
CAGCGAAGATGCATCAAGGCTGTCGACGTCTTCTTCAAGGCGGTTTTCAAAATCTTCTTCAAGCTCTTTAAAGGCTTCTTTCTGAAAGCTGTAAAAATCTTCGCGAAAAATGTGAATAAACTCGAGAGCAAAGGTGGTTTCTCTGAAAAGAATGCTGTCTTCGAGGTCGAGCAGCAGGCGGGTGATGACTTTTAACAGATTTCGGGGATGTGGTTCGTAAGATGACTGCTGCAGCAGCTTGCCGTAGATGATACCCATCTTCTTTTCTGACTTGAGTTTGCGCTGCAGCTCAAGGCTTTTAAAAAGTTCTTCAAGATCACCATAGGTTTTTCGTTCATAATGGCGGCGCAGGGGCTTAACCAGGTAATCAAGAATGGATTTTTTACCTCTGTGATGAAGCTGCTTTATAATGGTTATGTATACATCGACAATGGCAGGGGTTACCTTTTTGAAGTTGAGAATGATTTCAACCGCATCGTGCTGTTCTGCCGCTGCCTCAGCGCTCATAATTGTCAGTTAAAAATATCGCCGTCGAGGGGCGAGCTGCTTTCTTCTTTGGCCATGAATTCTTTCTGAATAAGCAGATCGACATCTTGTTTGCCCTCTGTTTTTTTTACGGGCACATCTGCAGCCGCCTTGGCCTGAGGGTTACTGAAGGCCTTGCCTTCTTGCATGGCCTGAGTAAGACTTGAAATTTTCTGCATAACCGAACTCACACTGGGGGCCTCAAGGCGGTTAAACAGATCAACAATGGCCATCTCAAGTGAAACCTTGACTTCGCTGCTTTTTGAGGTACTGAATATCGACCAGTTGTTATAGAGTTGGTAGAAGGCTTCGAAAACAGAGACAATCTCGTGCCGATCCCATTTTGAGGCGACGGCCTTCAATTCAGACATCTGTTTTTCTGAGAGATTAAGCAGCTCTTCACTGGCCAGATCTTCGCCTACAAAAAGCAGATTCTTCTGAAACTCTATAAAATCCCATAAAAATCTTTTGAGGTTATAGCCTTCGAAGTGAATATCATTAAGAACAGATATTACTTTTTTGAGATCACGCACCCTGATGGCTTCAAGCAGCTCGATGTTTGTTTTCAGGGGAACAAAACCCAGCACCAACTGGGCGGCTTCGGTAGTTATGGCATCGTCACCACAGTAGGCAATCACCTGATCGAGCAGTGAGATGGCATCGCGCATTGAACCCTCGGCCTTCTGGGCAATGGGGTTAAGAGCTTCTTCTTCAGAAATAATTTTTTCTTTCTCAAGAATATGCTGCAGTCTGTCTTTGATTTCACGGGCCGAAAACTTTCTGAAGGCAAAACTCTGGCAGCGTGACAGAATAGTTTCAGGAATCTTATGGTGTTCGGTTGTGGCCAGAATGAAGACCACATGGGCCGGGGGTTCTTCGAGAGTTTTTAACAGAGCATTAAATGATTCATTGGTGAGCATGTGAACTTCATCAATGATGTAGATTTTATACTTTGATTTCATGGGGGCGAACCGAACAGATTCGCGCAGCTCTCTGATATGTTCGATGCCGCGGTTAGAAGCAGCATCCATCTCTAGTACATCGAGGTTATTGCCCGCGGCGATCTCAACGCAGTTGTCGCAGGTATTGCAGGGGTTGGTTGAGGGGCCGTTCGTCTGGCAGTTGAGGCACTTGGCCAGAATGCGGGCTGTTGAGGTCTTGCCAACGCCCCTTGAGCCGAAAAACAGGTAGGCGTGGCCAATCTGGTTATGATCAATTGAATTCTTGAGGCTTTTGGCTGCATGCAGCTGGCCCACAAGATCTGTGAATGAAGAAGGGCGGTATTTAAGGGCGAGGCGGCTCATATATCATCATCAGAGAGATAGTCGGTAGTATCTTTCGTTTTTTTCTGCTGTGTAACCTCAACTGAGAGCGGTTCACCCTGTTCAGGTTCACAGGGGCCATCGGGTACGCTGCCAGGCACGAAGATTTCTTCATGCAGACTTGTGCATCTGCACTGTTCACTGGGCAGTTTGCCTGTCAACTTGCAAACTCGCAGGCGCAGTACTTCACCGCCGATCAGATGTGATTTTTCTTTTATACGATATTTGTGTACCCGGCCCTGAAAATTTCCCCAGATAGGGGCCGCAATTGAACCACCTGCCTGGCCAGGCCCAAGGCTGAGAGTGGCCCGGTCATAACCCACCCAGACTGCAGCGGTATAACGCTCGTTAAAACCCACAAACCAGGCATCGCGAAAATTCTGAGTGGTGCCGGTTTTGCCGGCAGCGAGGCCCTTATACCAGCGGGGGCGGGCCCGCCCACCGGTGCCGCGGCTGACTACCCCCTGCAATAATGAGCGCATAACCGTGGCCGTTGATGCTGAAAGAACCTGCTCTTCAGCTTTTTTACGATTGGCATCATAGTCTCTGACTATATTACCTTCATTATCTACAATTTTATGCAGCATTACCGGGTTGATGTCTTTACCACCCCGGGGGAACATTGAAAAAGCAGTAACCATCTGCAGAGGGCTCACCTCATAGGTGCCCAGGGCTACTGAAAGGTTATAGGGAATTTTCTTCTGGTCTACATGCAGTTGTTTGGCTACGGTAGGCAGCAGATTGCCAAGGCCTGCTTCACGGGCCACAGCTACCGATACCAGATTGGTTGAATAGGCCAGGGCTTCTCTTACTGTAATAAAACCACGATAGCCGCCCGAGTAGTTCTCAGGCATCCAACTTCCGCCCTGAGAATCAAGAAAGACTATGGGCGAATCAGGAAATATAGTCGCGGCTGTTATTTTTTTCTGCTCAATGGCTGCTGCATAAATGAGTGGTTTAAAAGATGAGCCAGGCTGGCGGCGCATATTGAGAGTGCGATTGATCTGGTTCTGCGAGCTGAAGGGCGCACCCCCAACCATGGCAGTTACATTGCCGGTTTTATGATCGATTTCAACCAGGGCACCCTGCACAGACTGGTAGCGGTTGAGAAATGGGCTGTCATCGCGCACCGCATTGATAAAACGAT
>CAZHLC010000656.1:0-2990 GCA_964532545.1 uncultured Leptospiraceae bacterium
ATATGCCCCGCCCGGTAAAAAGGTAGCACCTGTGAAAAAGAAAGAAATCTGCTCAAAACCCAGATATTTGGCACCCATATTCAATTCATTACCCACAAGAGTTCCGCGGCCCGCCACCGAACGGGTGCCACGAAAGTGTACGAAACTGCCGTTAAGTGAAAGCTCACCCAGAAATACGTATTCAAGTTTAAGGCCATAACCGTGCAGACCATAGAGATTGCCGCCAGCACGAATTTGCAGCCCACCATCGTTAGCAATAAGAATGTTGGTTAAGCCATGTGAGGGGCTTATACCCTGAAAAGAATGGCGATCGCGGTCATTGGCCGGGTCGCCTGTGGCCCCCTCAGTCAACAGCGAAACCACGAGATTGCCAAAAGAGTAACCAACCTGCCCCTGCCACAGCCCCGCAGTCAGATTGACCTTGCTGGGCTCAACACCGGTGGCCTCATTGGTCTGAATAAAGCCCCAGTTTAAAATGCTGGCCACTTTGATGGTGAATTTTCCCACAAGAAATTGACTGTGTAGCCCTACCCAGTTGAGAATAAAGGGCGATGTTTTGTTAATAGTACTGTCGAAGCGGTTAAAGTCTTCACTATGAATATAGTAAGTTTCACCCTTGATTGATGAACCAAAGGCGAGCTTTGAACCCACCGCATAGATATCAAAATCATTAAAATTGTTGTTTCTAACAGTATTGCCATTGAGGTCTTCACTTGAGTTTTCAAAGGCCTTAATAAAAAGAGCATAAGGTAATACCCGCCCCCGCAGCAGTCTGTGCTGGTATTTAACAGCAGCGCCATCTTTGGCCAGAATATACCCCCCCGGAAAGCTAAGGGGCATGAGACCAGCCTGAATCTCTGAGTTTTTCGCAGGCCTGAAGCGAAAGTAAACATTTTTAACCCTGATCTTGACCTGGGGGTTACCCAGTTCAGAACCTGTCTCACGGTTACCGTCATCATTGCCCAATTCAAGGGTGCCCACGTCGAAAAGTGTATTGATACTGATGTTCGGGCTTATAGTCAGGGCAAAACGGTTACGAAAAAAGAGATCTTGAAAAGTGCGCAGCTCGCGCACATTACCATCGTTAAAGCTGCCTGTCTGGCCGTTAGAGGTCGCCGAGCCAGAATCGAGATGCCAGGCACGGGTTCGCAGAAAGCCCGACCATTTTAGATTACGAATGTTTTTATCAATGGGCCTGCTGTTGGCCTGCTGCTGGGCATACAGTGATGAGCAGCCCGCTGCAAGCAGTACGGCTATAAGTCTCTTAATCATCTGATTATTTTGCGTATTTGCGAACCAGACCTGCAATGGTTCCCTGGCGTTTAGCCTCGGCTATAAACAGATCTACCTGATTTTTCAGCACATAGGCACCGAAGGGCATGGCAATGCAGAGGGCTTCGGTTCTACTGCCACCACTGAGTAATGCATAGTTATTTTTCAGAGCTTTGTTGGTACGAAACTGGTATTTAAGCCAGATTGAATCTTGTACAAAGCCATTGGCTTTGCGATCAAAAAGCTTCTGCCTCGCCTGGGCGTCAGTATCAGTCAGAATGAGACTTTTTTCAGGAAAGTATTTTTTTAACAAACGCTCATGGGTTGTACCCTTCTTTGTTACGAAGGTAAATTCTGGCAGAGTTTTAAGATCCCAAATAGTTTGAATCTGTCTGGTTTCAAATACTTCACCAAACTGTGTTTGTGGCAGAACCCGCTTATCTATGAGTACAGCAGGCGTAATCTGCAGATAAGGTTGAGAAAACCACACATGGCGACCACGTTCGATTGAACGTGAGACGCCCGCAATAACCACGTCTACTTTGCGCGATTTCAGAGCATCAATGAAATCGCGTACACCTACTTTTACAAAACGGCTTTTTACCTGAAAGAAACCGGCCAGTTGTTCTGCGATTTCAGCCTCTATGCCCGTGAACTTGCCTTTACGATCAAAACTCAACGGGGGAAAACCCTGGCCTACCCCGATAACGATTTCACCTTTATCTTTGATCTGCTGGTAAATACTTGACTGTGGGCTTTGTGCCATGCTGACCACAGCAAATATCATTGCAGCCAAAAACCATTTTGTCTTCATACGCAAAACTGGTCAGGTGAGACAAGCTGACAACCATTCATTGAACGTTAACACGTTCAAGAACCCGCAGGCAGGCCGAACGGGCCCGCTGGTTTTCTGCAATCTCTTTGTCAGAGGCCTTGAGAGGCTTTCTGGTGAGTATTCGATAGTCGCCGGGCCTGTAGTTTGACCGGGCTGTCGGTGAATGGTCTTCGATCTGTGAGAGTGCCCGATAGGTCTGTTTGACACGGCGGTCTTCAAGTGAATGAAATGATATAATCGCAAGGCGCCCATGAAGCGAAAGCAACTCGGGCAATAACTTCAGGGCCCGTTCAAGGCGCCCCAGTTCATCATTTACAAAAATACGCAGGGCCTGCATGGTTTTCACATACGGATGTCTTGCGGTATGCCGCATATTGTTCATCTCTTTGCGATAAGCAGTTTTGCAGATGTCTTTAATCACTTCGGTTGTAAGTTCTTGTTCACCCTGGCGTTCAACAATCATGCGGGCGATTTTGCGTGCCTTGCGCTCTTCGCCATAATCAAATAAAACCTGGCTGATCTCGCGCTCAGAAGCCTTTTCTAACCAGAAAGAAACTGGTTTACCCTCAGCCGTATTGAGCCTCATATCGAGAGGCTGGTCAAACCGGTAGGTAAAGCCCCGTTCAAATTCATCTAAATGATACGATGAAATACCCAGATCTATGAGAATAAAATCAAAGGGGCCACTTTTGGCTTCAGCCACTTCATCAAAAAAGCCATGCTCAAACGAAATGTCAGCTTTGCTGCTGCCAAGGCGCTCACTGGCAATCTGTAACATGGCCTCATCAGCATCGGTAGCCCGGGCCCGACCAGCATAGCCGCCATTAAACATAGCTTCTAAGTGTCCACCTGCCCCCACGGTGCAATCCCCGCTTGGCGTGGC
>CAZHLC010000657.1:0-2989 GCA_964532545.1 uncultured Leptospiraceae bacterium
TGCTGATATTCTCGATGGCTCAATTCAATCTAGTTTGAAAGACGCCGGAATCTGGAGTATGAATCTAATCTTTTATTCTTTTTCAAACAGCGGCGGTGGCGCTGATTCTCTGAACTGTAATGGCGCTACTTCAGCGGCCGCCAACGCAAGATATGGTAATAGCCAGTTCAGTAATGTTTCATGGCTCGAGGGCTCAAGTTCAAGCTGTAGCGATATGAAATATGTACTGTGTATTTGCTGGTGAACCTAAGCATATAAACCAACTGGTTTTCAGCCAACTGTGGCGAAAACGATACAGAAACAGCCTGTTAAAACCCCAGTTTATAATCTGCACAATCAAAATTTTCTGCACTTTATAACCTGCTGAGCTGTTTTCTCTTTTCAAACATAGTTTAGTGCCATGATTGCTGAAAAACTACAGCGCTGGCGAAAAAACGGCATTACCGCGGCCGCGCAGGTCTTCTATATTCCCAATAACAAAGGGGTACCCGATTATCGTCAAACTGACCTTATAAGCCGCACAGAAGCCTACATAGACTCTTTGCCCAAAAGGCAATACAATCTATTATCAACTCTGTTTGTTTTCGCAGAAATGTTGCTGCCAAAGCTCTATGGCTATTTTGGCAAATGGTCACTCTTACCCCAAGAGAAAAAAGAAATCATCATGAAGAAGGTACAGAAATCGCGTTTCTACCTGGTGCGCTCGATTTATGATTCTCTGCGGGCTGTTATGGCCATGATGTATTTATCTCATTCAGACGCCCTTGCCTTTATTGGCCATTACAAGACACAAGAAGTTCCGGGTGATGAGCTAGAGGTCATTATTAAAAAACGCAATCTGGCAAAACGTGATTCGAGGGCAGCATGATTTATCATTACGAACATTTACAACAGGGCTTTGACGGCCAATACGATGCCATTGTGGTAGGCTCAGGCCCTGGTGGGGCCGTAGCCGCACTGAACCTGGTTAAGGGCGGCATGAAAGTGGCCGTCGTAGAGGCCGGGGCCCAGCTGGGCAAAAAAGATATGACCCGCAATGCACCCCATTTTCTGGCAAAATATTTCTGGGAAGGTGGTCTGCGAGTAACCGAAGGCAGCTCATTTAACCCCGCCATGCAGGGCAAGGCCCTCGGTGGTTCATCAGTGATGAATTCAGCCATTATGTTTCGCCTGCCCGAATGGGTTAGAGCCGAATGGCAGCAAGAAGCCGGGTTACCCTTTCTATTTGGCTCTGATATTGAGCAGGCCTATGACCGCATATACAAAAGAACTCATGTGACTGATACTCCGGCTTCGGCGCTGGGCCCACGCAACTTAATCGCCCGCGATGTTATGAAGAATATGGGCCTTGAAGGCCGCCCCCTGCCGCGGGCTGTGAAAAACTGCCAGGGCCGGGGTGATTGTCTTACCGGCTGTGCCGGTGAGCGCAAGCAGAGTGTTGACCGCTCATACATTGCCGAAACCAGCATGCTGGGTGCCGATGTTTTCACCTGCAGTCAGGTTGATGAAGTTATTCATGAGAATGGCCGGGCCATGGGCGTGCGCGGTTTTGTAGTTAACCCCGATAATTTCAGCAAAGCAGGTGCTTTTGACTTACGAGCCCCCCTGGTTATTATGGCTGCAGGGGCTACCCATACACCGGCTCTTCTTATGAAAAGCGGCATTAACGGCAATAAACGAATAGGTGCCACTTTCTTTGCCCATCTAGGGGCTGGTGCCGTTGGCTTTATGAATGAAGTTACTGACCCCTGGGTGGGGGCTACTCAGGGCTGGGGCTCTTTTGACCCAGACATTCAGGGCGTGAAATACGAGTCACTCTGGGCCCCAGAAAGTGTAATTACCGTAAAATGGGGCGGCATTGGCAAAGAGTTCATTGAAGAAGTCGATGATATGAAAAAGGTTTCAGTGTTGGCTGCTGTTTATCGGGGCAAAGTAAAAGGTAAAATCAAGGTACGCCGCGATGGTTCACCCCGCATCATTCTGCATATTCCCAAAAGCGAGATACATGTAATTATGCAGGCCCTGAAAAAAATCACCGATGGTTATCTGAAAACCGGGGCCCGCTATGTGTTCACCGGGGTAAAGGGTGTGAAAGAAAGAATCACCTCGTTTAAAGATTCAGAGCAACTGCTGAGCAAAAAGATCAACGCCCGCAGTTATGCCGCCACCATGAATCATATGTTTGGTTCTTGCCGCATGGGTCTTGATGCAAAAGAGTTTCCGGTTGATTTGACTGGCCGGGTGCGTGGTACTGAAGGCATCTATATCACCGATGCCAGTATCTTTCCCAGCCCCAGTGCGGTAAACCCCCAGGCCACCATCATGGCCCTCTCTGAGTTAATCAGCCGACGTCTGGCCGACTTTACTACAGCTGATTACCTGCACGGTCGCGCAAAATGGCCATCGCCCGCTAAGGGCGGGCTGGCCGGTTTAAAGGGTGAATTTAAATCCTGTGCCAAACAGTAAAATTCCCTGACTCAGATCGAAGTTATTAAAGCGCATAAACTGGCTGTTGTATTCTAAAGACATGTGCCAAACTCTGAAATCATAATTGATGCCGGCATGAATAAGCCCGGTAATCTCAGCCTGGGGTGAAGTGTCAGCCACATTAATGATGGCATAGCCAAGGCCACCACCCACATAAAAATCAAAATGTTTAATACGCAGATAATGTAGATTGGCACCCGGGGTAAATGTTGTCGTACGAAACTTTATGCTTTCGCGACTGGTCAGGGGAAAGTTGACCCGGGCAAAAACCGAGAACAGGGTATCAAAATTATACTCACCCACAATGCTCGAATAGGTTACAGTGGTATCTACATCATTGTTATAGAAACGGCCTGGCCCCAGATACAGGGTGAGTCTGCTGTTATAGTTATCAAGGCCCAGGGCTGCCAGAGTCTTTTTTCGTTTTTCAAGAGGGTCTTTTTCGGTGAGGGCCCCGGCCTTGGTCGATTTCGGGTCGATATATTCTTCATAGAGCAGGTCG
>CAZHLC010000658.1:0-2982 GCA_964532545.1 uncultured Leptospiraceae bacterium
CCTGCTGAAAAGAACATGTTAACCGCAAAGGCACTGGCTGTGCCAATGGCGATGGCCAGCAGCCTCACCCACATGGTCTCTAAAGGTGTACCCTGGGGAACCAACTGCACAAAGAAGGCAGTAAAGGCCGCAATCACATAGCCCCCAGCCTGCCTCAATAGAAACGAGCTGGCTACAGCAAGAGCCACCGACAGCGGAATAGTAAAGGCCATCACAAACTCGCGCTCATCGGCCGGGCTGAAAGATATTACAGCAATACTAATCAGGGTGCCCCAGAACCCGCCAATGAGACTGCCGGTCATTTGACTGACTGCACGTTTAAATCCCAGAAGAATGGTGGGCGAGCAGCACAAGACTGCAATCAGAATGGCGCTGATCAGATCACCATTACCCAGCAACCAGCTTAACACTACGGCCAGCGCACTGGCCACCCCTGCCTTAATGGCCAGAAAGTATGGGTTATCAAGGGGTGGAATGCGAACCTTCTGCATGCTGCAAGATGTCACAGTAAATTCTCCTTGACAATGTGAAAATTTGCTATGATCGGGCATATGCTACGATTGTTTCTGATTGCCTTTCTTCTACTTCCTGCAGCCCTTCTATCAGTAGAAGAAATCTCAAACGCCAAACCCGAGTACATTACTGAATACTACCAGAAAGCTCTGGCTAGTTACAATGCCGGCAAGTACGAAGATTCGTTAAACCATATCAGACACGTTATCAAATCAAACATGCGCGACTACCGTCTGCGCTATCTGGCATCTCACAACCATTGGCGAAATAAGAACTATGATTCGGCGGTTATTCACATGCAGACCGCCATGGCAATTGAACCCCTCAAAGCCTCACCCTATGTTGATCTGGCCTTGATTTATACCGAACGCAAGAGCTACTATCGTGCCCGCGAACTCGCTCTCAGCGGAATCAACAAGCTGCAGCAGAACAATGTAGCGGTACCACCCAAGCTCTTTAATATTGCAGCCCGTATGTATCTGATCAATACCTCGTATCGACAGGCACTTGGCTATGCCCAGAAGGCCAAGAGTGCCTTCAAAAAACTGCCGGCAGACAAACAGAATCGCAAAGATGAAATTGAAGCCATTATACTCGAAGGCCGCAGCCACCTGGCCATGGCCAATTATGAAGGCGCCGAACTGGCCTTCAGCTGGGCTATCGATCTTGAAAAAAAGATCAATGGCGATGCCAGTGCCTATACCTATAATCTGCTGGGTTATCTGCAAGAGCGCTGGGCCAATAGTGGCAAGCTGGCTGCCCAGAAGGCTGCCAGCATGAAGGCCTCAGCAGCGAAAAACTACGGTATTGCTGCCAGCCGTGGCAGCGGTCGCATTAAACAGATCGCTCAACAAAACCTCAACCGGGTGAAGTAGTGCCTGGGCGGGCTCACGTCATTCAGTTCGGCTGCCGGCTGAACCAGTACGAAAGTGACAGTCTGGGCAGCGGTCTGCAGCAGCGCGGCTTTGAACTTTCCCCCCAGATTGGTGACTCTGATTACGTGGTCATAAATACCTGCACAGTCACCAACCGGGCTGATCAGAAAAACCGTAATGTAATCAGACGTATTCACAGCCAGAACCCGCGGGCCAAGATTGTGGTCACCGGCTGTTATGCCACCACAGACCCCGAAGAAATCAGGGCATTACCCGGGGTGTTCTGGGTGATTGATAACAGCCAGAAAGCAAATATTCCCCAGATGATTGAACGCGAAGTTAGACAACAGCCCCCCGAACCACTTGCCGACAACCATTTCGGCTTTGCTACCCGAGAGCATGGTGGCACAGCCCGGGCCTATCTTAAGATTCAAGAGGGCTGTAACAAAAGCTGTTCTTATTGTAAGATACCCCAGGCGCGGGGTTCAGGCAAGTCACGCGATTTTAATGAAACTATCGCTGAGGCCCGGGCCCTGATCGCAGCAGGTTTTCGAGAGCTGATTCTGACCGGTGTAAATATGGGCTGGTACAAAAGTTTACGAGGCGAAAACCTCAACGACCTCATCGAAGCTCTGCTGAACCTCGACGGAGACTTCATACTGCGTCTCAGCTCGATTGAGCCGGCCGATGTTAACGAACGACTGGCCTCATTTTTTCAGCATGAAAAAATGGCCCAGTTTCTGCATGTACCGCTACAAAGTGGCAGCAAAGATATTCTCAAGTTGATGCGACGAGGTTATACCCCGGCCCACTACCGGCGCTGGGTTGAGTTTGCCCTCAGTAAAAACCCTGACCTTCACCTGGGTACTGATGTGATCGTGGGCTTTCCTGGTGAGACGGCGGCGCACTTTGATGAGACCATGCGTTTCTGTGAAGAGATGGCCTTTGCCAATATTCACGTCTTTTCTTTTTCAAAACGAAATAACACCCCGGTACTGCAGCTGTTGGCCGAACGTGATGACATTAATGAAGTACATGGTTCGGTAATTAAAGAACGTGCTGCTGATCTTCGGCATCTAAAAGATGTAATGGCCATGAACTACCAGCATGCCACTGCTGGCCAGGCCAAACGTGCCATTGTAATCGGCAATGAGTATGTGCTTACAGAAAACTACTTAAAATTTCCCTTGCCAGCCGCTTACAGTAATCTAAATCATGGCCAGCTCATTCGCGTGGTTTATTCACCCACCGCATTGACTCAGATTATTGTATAATGTCTAAAGCGCGCCGATACCTTTCTGACAGTGAGTTGATTTCACTGCGAGAGCAGAATGTTCTGGTCGAAGGCCTGCAGGGGCTGGTAAAGATTGACCGCGACGTGGCTCTTGGCAAGGCTGTGAAGCTGCGTATTGGTGCCATTGTAACCGGCAGCAGTGTTCTGGGTTCATCATGTGATATTGGCCTTGCGGGTGGCGCCATTGTTGAAAATTCTCAGCTGGGTAAAGACAGCGCAGTCGCCGGTGGGGGCAAAGTTTTTCACAGCGTCTCTGGGCCCCACCTGCGTAATTACGGTTCACAGATTAAACACTCTAAA
>CAZHLC010000659.1:0-2978 GCA_964532545.1 uncultured Leptospiraceae bacterium
ACTGTATTAAGAACTTTGGCAATCAGCGCCACACCGACCAGTAGCAAGAGAGCACCGATAAAATATTTTAAGCACTCGAAAAAAATATAGCGGTCAATCGTATCCACTATCCGACAGGTTCATACAATTCATTGTACTGTCAATTGCGAAGCAATGCTGCTATTTCAGATCTTTATACCGCTTATTCTGGCTTTGCTTACGTGGGTTCACTACCGCCAACTGAAAACTCTGCTGAACCCCTTTACTATTATATCATGGTGGTGGCTGGGTTGGTGCTGGCTTTCAAACTTTGCAATCACCGGCGCATTTGTTCCTTCAGCTGAAACACAGATTGAGATTCTGCTCATGATTACAGCCCTCAGTGCCGGGGCGGCCATTTTTGGCTTTACCAACTTCAGAAACACCAGAGATGGTGAAGTATTTCAGCAGAATATTAGATTCGCCATACCCCTATTGCTGGTTGTCGTGAGCCTACCGGTGATTTTCTATTTTATCAAGGCAATGAGCCTTCTTGCTGAAATGCCTTTTTCTGTCTATCGAACGAAGGTTTTTTCTACACCCGAACAGGTGAGTGTTCTGTTTGGCTCAGCAAAACTTGAGCTGCTTTTTGCTTTGATCATTATGCCCCTGATGTACTTTCTGCTTTTTTCAACCTATGGTTTCAGTTTTTCGAACGGTTTTAAATGGCTGACCCTCGCCATAGCTACCAGTATCATCTTTATTCTAGAAGCCATTATGAGAATGGGCAGATTCAATTACTATTACCTCTTGGTCACCCTCATATTTGCGACGGGCCTTATATTTAACGCTCTCAATCGAAAACTCAAACGTATTCTGGCATTCAGTCTCATCGTAGTATCAATTGTGGGTTTGGCGTCTATTACATACATTACCAGCAAACGAAAAAAGTCATATCACAGTACATCATCACAGGTGTTCAGCCAGTTGATTGATTATCATACGTATTCTTTTATACTCTTCGATCAGGCGAAGAAACAGAAACGCTTCAACATAGACGAGCGCACTTATGGGCGGCTGATTCTGGCAGGGCCTGAGTATATGGCCGGTCTGTTTATGAGAAAGCTGGGCTTTGAAGATTATCGTAGAGACCTCGATGCCATTGGCAATGAAATGCAGAAGAATCTACGGGTTGGTAAGAATAAAGAGGCCAATGCCTTTTATGCCGTTTTTTATGGCTTCTACAGAGACTTCGGTACATCAGGGTTTGTGATTTATGGGCTTATCTTTGGTTTTATTTTACGAAAGATCTATTTCAGCTGGCAGCAAGAAAAATCAGCCTATTATCTGAGCCTCAACCTGCTGGCGCTACACATAGGCATCTTTTCGATTTTTCAGAACCAGTTTGATAACTTCTCTCTGTGGATAGCATTCGCAATGCTCTTTCTGCTAGAGCGTTTAAAGCTACCGCTGCCCGGGTTTAATAAAGGCGCTAAGAGTTAACACCTTCATCAACACTACTATCATTACGCCAGAAGGCAAAGGCAACCTGATTGTTTGTAGCTATCTGAAAATGGGCATTGATTCTTAATTGAAGATCTCGATCAGAATAGGGCACCAGTCTCTGGCTCTTATCAACCTTGTAACCACCAACCTGGTCAAAAGCCTCGCGGCGCAGAACCATAGCAGAATGAGTCATGTTAATTGCGTTCATGTGTTTATAGTTTGGCAAATCAGATGGATTAAAAAATTGTAGATGAATATCATTATAGGCACATTGTTTTTTGATCAATTTACCACTGCTCTCAAGCACTGAAGTGCCCGCAAATGAAATGCTGGTTGAACCTAACAGGGCTACACGGTGTTCTTTCATTAAAAAACAGGCGGCTTCAACAGCATCGTGCATCAGATAATCGTCATCATTTAAGACCATAATAAGCTCACTTGAGCTCTCTTTTACAGCACGGTTCAGCGACGATGTCTGGCCCAGGTTTTTTTCATTTTGCAGGTAACGAATATTCAGCTCTTTATATTCAGGCTTCAACATAAATTCTTTAATCAATAAATCTGAATTATCTGGTGAACAATCATTAACAATGATTACTTCATCAGGCCTTCGCGTCTGCTTAACAACACTGTGAAACATCTCGGGCAGAAAGGCCTCGTGGCTGAATACCGGTATGACAATGGCCAGAGATGTTTTTTCAAGTGGCTTTAGAGTCAGGTCTGATTCTGCCGATGCCAGATATGCAAGTATTCTAGAGCGATAATTGAACCTGAATTTAAACCGGTTTATAGTATCATGAACTTTGAAGCGAAATGAGCTCATTCTATAATCACCTGATTAAGAGCAGCCTTAAGCTGAGCTTTGTAGGTTTCTTCAGTATGATGGTCATCACAGAATTTTAATACTTTTCTAGCCCTACTCTCTAGCTCTTTTGCGCTGAGTTTCAAACACTGGGTTACTGCACGCTTCGTTGAAACCTCATCAAAATCATCAATTTTCAGCGAATGTGAACCCTGCTCTATACCCACCTCATCAGTAATGACCGGAACAAGCCCCCCGTTACCCATGGCATTTAGTATTGAACCAGACATTCCTTCAGAACATGACGGCATAATTACAAAGCCACAGGTAAGCATAAGGTGGCGATAGGTGTCAGAACCTACATTAACAAAGCCATAGTCTTTTACATTGGGCAAGGCCAGCTCATCTGCGAACGCCTGCCTGAATTGCTGCTCACTCTCATGCAGGCCACAGATATGAAAAGTCGCCCTGCTGTTCTGAGAAGCAGCTGCCAAGACGAGATCAAGCCCCTTGTGTATGGCACCGGCACCGCCAAACCAGAGAAAATTTGAACCTGCCTGATGATAATCTTTTTCTACCATTAGCTTTTGTTTATCAACAACCGGCAAATATGATATCGCAACTTCAAAAACTGGTCCGAAATAATGGCCTCTGTAAGTAGCTCTTTGATGTCGGGTACCCAGTTGAAAAATAGCATCTACCAGAGTGGTCT
>CAZHLC010000660.1:0-2976 GCA_964532545.1 uncultured Leptospiraceae bacterium
CACCGACTTTAACAGCACCATCTTTTACGGTAATCGAGAGGCCGCCTTCGGTCTGTGAGAAGCGGGCCCGGCCAGAAGACAAATCAAGAGTATCACCCTGCAGAGTTTTGATAAAGGTATCTTCGTCAGAGGTGTTCTCTGCGTTAACAATACCCTTGTTCATTTTTAAACCAACCCGTTCGCGCACCAGATCAATCTCAACCATGGTATTGGGGTCTAATTCAAGGGTCGTACCGTTTTTTAAACGGATAATGGCATCGCTCTCATCTTTGGTAAGAACAGAGTCATATAGATATATGGGGGTCAGTGGGTTTACATTTTCCCACACAAAACGGTTACCATACTTGCGCATCACCACATGTCGCTTGTACTCAACAGTGCCTACCGGCTCAAAATCTGACGAGGCTGAGCTACGGCTTTGAATGTTGCGATATAGACCCCACGAGAGGCCCAGAATAATCAGCAACATCAGAGCAAGAAATGTTAAATCATCTTTTGAGAAGCGCATATTGCATAATCTGCTTTCGGCCCTTGCGGGTAACCTTAATATTGAGTAATTTGCGCAGTTCGGCCAGATTTCGGGGGGCTTTGTTATCATTGGCCCGGCCTAAAACTGCATAGACCTGCTGCTTGGCTGACTTACCCTTTACCGCAATTTTTTCCATGGGTATACATTTGAATTTGCCTTTTACTTGAGCGTAGGTACTGCTGCTGATGAGAATATCTGCACCAAAGGTTTTGCTGAGAGATTCGACCCGTGAGGCCAGGTTTACAGCATCACCGATCACTGTGTACTCAAGGCGGTCTTCAGAGCCAATTTGACCAGCCAGTACTTCGCCGGTGTTGATGCCGCAACCAACATTTATGTAGGGCTTTTTCGCAGTGCCCCTTTTGCTGTTAAATTGCAGCAGTGCTTCTCTCATCAGCAGGGCAGCCTCGACACAGTTCAGCGCGTCATTTTTACGGGTCACCGGAGCCCCCCATATAGCCATGATGGCATCGCCAATAAATTTATCTACCACACCCTTCTTCTCATGAATAATGCTGACCATCAGGGTCATGTATTGGTTCAAGAATTCAACAACTTCAGCGGGGTTTAACTTTTCTGAAATGGCGGTGAAAGAACGAATATCAGAAAAGAAAACCGTAACCTGCTTTGCTTCGCCCCCGAGCTTGAGGTTACCGGCCAGTACCTGATTGGCGATTTCTTCGTTAACAAATTTATTAAAGGCACCTTTGAGCTTCTCGCGTTCTTCAAGGCCTTCTGACATGTGATTAAAAGCTTCGGTCAGCTCGCCAATTTCGTCTGAGGTCATGGCATCAAGATGCTGACCATAGTCACCCTGCCTGATATTCTTGGCGGCCCTTACCAGCAGCTTGATGGGGCTGGTCATGGTTTTTGCGAAGAAGTAAATGAATATTATGGCAGAAGCAATTATCAGCAGTGAGATAAACAATGCTCTGATTTGCGCATCTGAAACGCCCTGAAGCGCGGCGGTTTTATCAACTGAGGTAATAATGCCCAGATTGCCGGTATCAATACGCTGAAAGGCCCCAATATTGGCTTTACCATCTTCGGTATATTCGCGCTGGCTGTGATTGGTTGGCGAAGCCTGCATGGCCTGTACAATGGGCGAAGCATCCATCTTTTTTGATTTCAATACCCAGTCTTTGTTGGGGTGCAGAATAATCTGCCCGGCAGTATCAACCATGTAAGAAGTCACCAGTGAGTTTGCACCACCAGCCTTCTGGGCCTTAGCCGGAACAAATACCCGGGCCAGGGCTTCTGAAGAATAGATGCCAATGACTGCTTTCTGGCCGGGTATAACCGGAACGCTCAACATCCAGATCGGGCGTTTGAAAAGTACCGAGATGTTTTTTACAATCATTTCGCCTTTTAGAGCGCTCTTAAAAAGAGCCGTATTTTTCAGTTTGGCAAGAGCCGTATTGACCTCGGCCTGTTTCATACCACGGCCGAGAATAGCGGTGCTGTTGCTCATCTCATAGGCAGTGCCAGCCCCAGTTATAGCCATTAAATGCAGATTATCAGACTCGGGGTTCATGTAGGTTGATTTAATAAGTGCATAGTTGCCGCCAGCTCTGAGGCGATCGACAATCTCGAGGTTCTGGGCCCTCAGTTTGATTTCAGTTTCAACTTTTTCTGCCAGCAGTTTGGTTGATCTTGAATTGACCAGGGTGACCATGTTGGTCATGTCTTCTTCGAAGAGATCGAGAGTGAAGTATGTCAATATACCTAGGCAGACCAGTACAACGGCGCTGATAATCGCCATAAGCTTGGTTCTAATATTAATGCGAATGCCAAGTCGTTCTAAAATACCTGTTGAGTTTTCTTCGGCCACGGGGCATTTCAGGCAATTTTTGATATGGGTCAATCAATTTTACAATTGATACTGTTATTCAATCATGACTTCAGGTAACAGGTGATAATCAGGTTCATTTTAATACTGTTGTTATGCTCATTATGGCAGGCTATAAGCCCCATTGTCAATATTGATCATTGGCAATACCGTTGGGGCGATAAGCAGCTTGAGCAGTCATTAACAGATTTTGCTGCTCAGCCTGGCTGGCAGAAGACTTCAGGTTTTGTGTTTGAAAAGCGCAAGGGTCACCGGTTTCTCTGGTTAAAAACCACGCTGCCACAGTCTGAGGCACAAACTCTGTTTATTGAGGGTATTGATCAATCTTTTGAAATCTATGTTGATGGGCAAAAGGTTTATGATTTCGGAAGGTGGGCAACGGGCGAAACACCTGAATTTGCAGGTTATCCCTGGCATACCCTTACCCTGCCTGAGGGTAAGACGCTGCTTTTGCGAATCTATTCTGAGCATATAAACATCGGCCCATTTGGCTCGATAGCCCTGGGCAGTGCTGAAGAACATTTAAAAAAAATTATACTTCGTGACCTTGACCGGGTTTCTATTGAGCTTCAATATAGCGCTTTGGGGGCTGTTTGAG
>CAZHLC010000661.1:0-2975 GCA_964532545.1 uncultured Leptospiraceae bacterium
GCCATCACCTTCAGTGAAGCCATGAACACCGGTACGATCAGCACCAATACTGCGAATACAACATGTTCTGGCAGTCTGCAGGTTTCGTCAGACAACTTTGCCACCTGTGTGCAGATGAACGCAGCCCCGGCTGCTTCAAGTGGCGATACGGTATTTACTCTCACGCCTAATGCCAACCTGGCGAACTCTACAACATATAAGATAAGAGTTACCACCGCAGTACAAGATGCCAGCACCAATAACAACGCCCTGGCCACTCAGTTTGAAACGGCTACCGGCTTTCAAACTCAGGCGGCCGATGTAACAGCACCTACGGTCAACTCGACCAACCCTGCTAACAACGCGACAAGCATAGCCATTGCCAGCACCATTGCTGTCACTTTCAGTGAAGCCATGAACACCTCGACTGTAACCACAACCACCAGCACTACGTGCAGTGGCAGCTTTCAGGTTTCATCAGATAACTTTGCCAATTGTATTGCCATGACCAGCACCACCCCCGCTGCCACCAGCGGCAATACGGTGTTTACCATTACCCCGGCATCGAATTTATCAAACAGTACCACCTATAAAATTCGTATTACCACCGCAGTGCAAGACCCCAGTGGTAATGCACTGGCTACTCAATTTGAGACTGCGACTGGCTTTACAACGGTAGGCGCTGGCGGCAATATTAACCAGGTTGTTATCAGTGAGATTGGCGAAAACTATGGGGGCACGGCGGCCTGTGATTTCGTCGAGCTGTACAATCCATCGGCAGGGTCGGTAGATCTTTCAAGCGCCTCGGTTCAGAGAGTCTCTAACGGCACTGGTGGCGTAACCAAAGTTAACCTGTCGGGCACAATTCAGCAAAATGGTTTTTACCTGATCGGTGACAGCGATTGCGCCGATTACGGTACAGGCGTTACTGCTGATGATACCAATAGCAGCTGGGTAATCAATGATGATGATCTCATCTTGTTTATCAGCGATCAGACCAATTATGGGGCCTGTGGTGATGCTGATATTATCGATAAGGTTGGTCTGGGCACGAGCCCCTGCTTTGAGGGCGCGGCTACTGTCGATATAATCGGCGGAAGATCACTTGAAAGAAAGTCGCAGGCCTCTGATACCAACACTGATTTGGCACCCGGTGGCAGTCGCGAGACCGCCGGCAATGGTAATGACACTGGCAATAATAGTAATGACTTTGTGCAGCATTCTTCGGGCGCCGGTTCAAAACCCCAAGACTCGAATGATGCAACTGAGCCCTGATAAGCATGAGATATTATATTTCGACACTCTTGATTATTGTAACTCTTACTGCCTTAGGCTGTAACACGCCAACCGATGAAGAAGAAACGACCTATGCCTCTGATAAGAGCATAACTTCGTATAGCTTTCTCAGGTCAGTTCAGTCCACGGTTCTACCTATTGATGTCACCGGTTCAATCTCAGGCACCAACATCTCAGTTTCAACTGTACCTAATTGCGTAGCCGTTACCTCGTTGATTGCCACTTTTTCATTGAATGCATTTTATACGACCGTCAGCAATGCCCAGCAATTCAGCGGAACTTCATCGCATGATTTTTCAACTAATATAATCTACAAGGTCTTTGCTGAAGACACTACCTCGCAAGATTACACTGTCTCAGTGAGTACCCAGGCCTATGCCGAAACCGCTCCAGAAGCCTACAATGTTTCAGTTGCAGGCACTGCTAATGAGCATCTAACTCTGAAAGGGCAGTATACCTTTGCTGATGTGAACTGTAATACCGAAGGCACCTCAACCTATCGCTGGCTGCGCGCCACTACTGCAGATGGCACGTATTCAGCAATTGGTGGGGCGACTAATCGACTTTATACTGTGCAGGCAGCTGATGTTGGCAATTATCTCAAATTTGAAGTTACACCGGTAGCAACGGCCGGTACGACCACCGGCACAGCGGTGCAGAGCGCAGCTTTTGGCCCAATTCAATCAGGCATACCGGCATGTGCTTTAACAATCAACGAGTGGGGTGACGCGGGTTCAAATGTTGATTATCTTGAGCTCAAGAACCTGTCATCATCTTCATGGGTTGTGACCAATAGTAATACGCGAATAACCTATGGTGCCGGTGCAGGCACGACAGTGACTGCCACTAATTATCTTGAAAAAAAAGTGGGCGCAGTGGCCAGTGCCACGGCAGCCAGTGCCGGTGTGGTTCTAGACCCGGGTGAAATCATTCTCTATGTAGACAGTGATGTAGGTGATGCGAATATCACTACCATCAGGGGATACAACAGTTTTACCGGCCGTATTTTCATTGGCTCAGAAGGTACTACGCTGGGTTCAAATGACCGGCTCGATGAGAACCAGGCTAACCTTTCTGATGGCACTAATACATGGTCATTTACCCCCACGACCACCGATTGGAATAATGCCAACGTCGGTACTTCAACGTATTCATATTTAAAGTCAAGTTTCAGCTGTTCAAGCAGCGCAACTACGACGACTTCAAACTGGAAAAACGGCAGTTCAAGTAATAGAACCGCCGGAACGGAGAACCCCTCGTCATGATTAAAAAAATATTAATTGTAAACACTTTACTTATTTCTCTGCTAGCTAATTGTACCAATGCCCCGACACTTACTGAAGACCAGAGTGACGGTGTGATCTCTATGCTCAGTTTTGATTTTGACGAGACTGTGGCGGGCGTTACCAATATGATACATGAAGCCCGCACATCGGTTGATATCTCACTCTACAAACTTGAAGAAGATACCATCACCGAAGCTCTTGTAGAAGCATATGAGCGACGGGGCATTACAGTCAGAGTGAGCACCGAATTTGATTCAGAAAACCTGCATGGTTGGCGCCGCTTGAGCGAAGTTGGTGTGCCTATTAAGCTGGGTAATACCAGCGGCATTCAGCATAACAAGTACATGATTGTTGACAGTAAATTTGTTCTCACTGGTTCAACCAATTTCTCTGAAAGTGGGCCTAATCACTTCA
>CAZHLC010000662.1:0-2974 GCA_964532545.1 uncultured Leptospiraceae bacterium
CCTGCTTGAGTTTAACGAAAAGAAAAGCGAGCGCGTGCCTCTTACTGAAGCTGACGCGGTAGTTTCGGGCGGTCGTGGTCTTAAAGCGGCTGAAAACTTCAAACTGGTTGAAGACATCGCTGACATTCTGGGCGCCGGCACCGGTGCTACCCGTGCCATTGTAGATGCGGGCTGGGTAGATCATACCCTGCAGGTTGGCCAGACTGGTGTAACCGTTTCACCCAATCTTTATATCGCTCTGGGAATTTCAGGCGCGATTCAGCATCTTGCGGGCATGGGCTCATCAAAGTATATCGTAGCGGTTAACAAAGACCCCGATGCACCTATTTTCAAGGTTGCAACCTTTGGTGTAGTTGACGATCTTTTCAAGATTGTTCCCCCGTTTGTTGATGAACTTAAAAAGGCGTTAGGTAAGTAACATGAAGTTTGATAAAGACGGCGAACGAATTGTTCTTTGTAACGCACTGCGCACCCCGGTTGGTCAGGCTAATAAAAGCCTGGCTAACAAGCACGCCTTTGAGCTGGGTTCTTTTATCAGCGAAGAGGTTATTAAGCAGTCAGGTATTGATAAGTCAAAAATTGACAGTGTAGTCTGCGGCGAGATTGGCCAGTCATCAAAGGCCCCTAACTCAGCCCGGGTAATCTCTGTTAAAAACGGCCTGCCTCTTGAAGGCAATGCAGTAACAGTTGCTAACAACTGTGTTTCTGGCTTTGAAGCTATTTTTGAAGGCGCACGGCGCATTATTACCGGCGAGAACGAAGTTACTCTGATCATTGGCGAAGAGTCAATGTCAAACTTTCCGGTTTACCTTGATAATGCCAAGCGTAACAACAAAACCTCAACTGTAGATAAAATCAAAAAGAACTGGGAAGCTATTCCTGAAATGGAAGATGTCGAGATTATCGATGGTGTGGCCGAAGGTCTGAATGACCCTATTCGCGATGCGATGATGTTCACCACTGCCGAAGTTGTAGCTCAGAAACTGGGCATCGACAAAGAAACTCTCGATACTTATGCACACCAGTCATACAAAAAAGCATATGATGCCATCGAAGCAGGCAAGTATGATGACTTTGTAGTTCCGGTTGAGCATGAAAAAGGTACTCTTGAGAAAGACGAGTATATCATGTCAAAGGTGAGCATGGTTGAAAAGCCCGAACGCTTTGGCAAGGCCAGCACCATCTACAGCATGATGCCAGGCGGCATGAAAGGTCTGTATGACAAGTTTGGTAAGTTCATCGGCAAAGATTACAAAGAGGGCGAAACAGAAGGTGCTGTTACCCTGTTTAACTCTTGCCCCCAATCAGACGGTGCAGGTGCCATGATCATGACCACTGAATCAAAGGCCAAAGAACTGGGCCTCGACATTCAGGCTGTGATCAAGGGCTGGGGCTATCGTGGTGTTGACCCGGTAATTATGGGTCTGGGCATTGCCCACTCAATGAAAGCTGCTCTTGATAATACCGGCCTCAGCTGGGATGATATGGGCTTTTATGAAATTCACGAAGCCTTTGCTGCAACTGCCCTTGGCAGTATGATTGTAGCCCGCGACGAGCTGGGCGGTGATCTGGTTGCACGCAATGAAAAAGGTGATGTGAACCGCAATGGCGGAACTCTGGCCATCGGTCACCCTCTGGGTGCCACTGGTATTCGAGTAGCCATTAACCAGATTCTCGAATTCAAGAATGATAATGACGCTAAATACTCTATGGGTGCAATCTGCGCCGGTGGTGGGGTAGGCGGTGCTCTTATTCTTGAGAAACCTTAATCACTGAAAGTCTAAAAAAAGGGGCGTTACCGCCCCTTTAGATTAAACGAGAGAGAATGGAGGTAAGCTTTATGCTCACCATCTGGTCTCGGCTCGGCATGGTGGTGCTTTACCTCAACCTAGCAATTGGCTTGCTTATTAAAAGCTTAGACAAATATCTAAATAGCGCCCAAAAAAAATAATCTATTTTATGAGGTCACCCATGGTCTCAATCACCTTGTTATAGAGATCATGATTGAGGCTGTTGTAATACATCTGGCCCTCTTTACGGCGCAGCAACAGACCACATTCTTGCAGAATCTTCAGGTGATGTGACATGGTAGGTGCGGTTATATCAAAGTCGCAACCAAGATTGGCGCAAGAGGTCTCTTTTTTTGCCATTTTGGCAATGATTTTCAGCCTGGTTTCGTCTGAGAGTGCCTTCAGAATTTTGACCAGTTGTTCTTCTTTACTGCGTTGAATGGTAAGTGACATAGTTGCCTTAAGAGGTTATCGAGCCCTGTTGGTATTCTGTCAATAGATTTTGGCCGGTAATACTGGTTATCAGGTTTACCTTTTGATTTCAAAGCGCAGTTAGACCGGTGGCCCGTTTCAGTTTTTCAATAGAACAGACCCTCGACAAAGCGCGGGCAGGCGCTTTGCAGTTTGGTAATTCTGGGCCTTTGGTAAAAACTCCAGTGTTTATGCCTGTTGGCACCCAGGGCACTGTTAAAGCCCTGAGCCAGCATGACATTGATGAGCTTGGTTATCGGCTGATTCTGGGCAATACCTATCACCTCTATTTAAGGCCCGGCACTGAAGTAATTGATCAATTTGGTGGGCTAAAGGGTTTCATGTCTTATGACGGGGCTATGTTAACCGACTCGGGGGGATATCAGGCTTTTTCACTATCTGAGCTTACCAAATACAAAGAAGACGGCGTCGAATTTCGTTCACACCTTGATGGCAGCACTCATATGTTTTCGCCTGCAAAGGTGCTGCAGATTCAGCGTT
Organism: uncultured Leptospiraceae bacterium; assembly: GCA_964532545.1. Lineage (GTDB taxonomy): Bacteria > Spirochaetota > Leptospiria > Turneriellales > CAZHLC01 > CAZHLC01. Next base: position 2,763 of record CAZHLC010000662.1, read on the forward strand.
CAATCGGGGCCGACATAGTTATGCCCATTGATGACTGCGCCCCCTACCCGGCTGACATACCGAGATTAAGAGAATCATTAGAGCGTACCCATCGCTGGCTGAAAGAGTCGGCCACTTATTGGCAAGACTCTGGTATGTCTGAAAACCAGAGTCTCTTTGCCATCGCCCAGGGTGGGGTTAATACCGCGCTGCGGCGTGAATCGGCTGAATTC
>CAZHLC010000663.1:0-2970 GCA_964532545.1 uncultured Leptospiraceae bacterium
GGGTGACATCAATGTGCTTGATTTTGAGACCCAGCCAAATGGGGGTACGCCCTCAACCAATCTTGATGGGTCTTCTTCACCCTCATTTGCCTTCAGCAATGGCAGGTTAGAAATTACCCTGAACGCCCCCACAACCGGCAATAACTGGAATCAAAGTGCCCGCATTCGCATCGATGGCAGTGTCAATGCCAATTCGATTGAAGACAATGTGGGTCAAGATGTGCTGCTCAATACAGCTTTTGTTCCTATTCTGAATGTATTTAATGAATGCCAGGTAAACCCTGGTGAGATTGTGATCAACGATATACTGGTTGATGGTTATACCACCACATCGCCATTTGAGGCCGACGAGTATATTGAGCTATACAACCCAACCAACGGCCCGGTTGACATCAGTGGCTGTTACCTTGATGACCGGGGTGATTTCGACTGTGGGGTTGATGGTCTTGGCGCCCCATTAGCCTGTAGCAATACGAACCCATATAAAATTCCTACCGGAACCAGCATTGCTGCCCATGGCATAATGCTCTTTTCAAAGACGACTACCAGTATTGGTCTAAATAATACTGCTAATGACTCAGCCCGTTTTCTAAAATCTACCATTGAAAATGAAGGTACTGATCTTGTTCTTGATGATTATCCCTATCTGCCGGCCGATGTAAACCAGGGTTCGTCTTTTTCACTGGCCTGGGATGGTGCGCCCATATCAGAAAGAACACGCTGGAATGGTAACGATGGCAGCCTGACCCCCACCGGCGACCTCACCGTTAGCCCCCAGCCTTCGAATGGCACCTCACCGACCACGGGCCTGCCCAACGCTCAGGTAACTTTTTCAGGTGTGCCCGCCTCTTGCTTTATCAACGAAAATTGTGGCCCTATCACTGTTTCTGTACAAAACGATGCACTGGGGGCCCTGGCCACAGTAACCAGCTACAATGATGACATTGATTTAACCGCAACTTTAGGCAATGTTACCCCTTCAACCATCACTCTGGTCAACGGAACGTGGACGGGTAACCTCGTCTTCGATGCGACCGCGGGTGCAGGGGCACCCATAACGCTGACAGCCCATGGGGTGGGGCCATCAAATCGTTATTATTCAACCACCGGTCAGGCGACTCTTGACATTAATATCAGGGCTTCAATAGAGTCAAATGCTGATCAGACCTTTGAAATCAGCCAGTCGCCCAACCCCGATGCTGAAATTATTACAATCACAGAGGGCGGCGGCAATATCACCGCAGCCAACGATATTCGTATAACCATACCCAATGGCCTCAATCTGACATGGGATACAAGTGTCACAACAATCACCTTTGTCGGAGCATGCAGTCTCAATGTGGGTGGTGCTAAAATTAACGCGGGCGTCACCTACGAAAACCCCGGCTGGGGGGCTAACAAAACGGCCGTGCTTGATGTAACTTCAGATTTTGCGGCCAATGAATGTGTAGATATTAACGGTTTGAAATTTGTGGTAGGGGGATCTTCAGCGCCAGCCAGTCTGCTACTTGACGTTGATGGCACAGCCGATGCTACTACCATTGATGCAGACCTCTATACTAAGCAGATCGGTTCAGATGTAAATTTTTCCCTGGCCACTTCAAGTGCGGGCGAAGCCGCTGGCTCTCAGGCTATAACGATTTCTTTACCCAGCAATACCCCCTCAAATGTTGATGTTTCTTTTACTGTCTCAGGCACGGCCGCAGGCGGTGGCACCGATTATACTATCGAAGCTTCGCCAGTTACAATTACAGCAGGTACTAATTCTACCACCATTGATATTACCTCAATTGTTGACGACAGTCTCTCAGAATCAGATGAAACCGTCATCATAACCCTGACCGGGGCCACCAATGCCAATCTGGGCACCAATACGGTGCACACTTTTACAATTACTGATAATGATGGCCCCTTGACCGCTATTTGCCCCGGTACTTACAGTCTCGATATCAGCCCCGGTGGGGTCAAAGATGATACCAGCAACACCGATGATGTGGGTGATATCGGGGGCAACGTTTTTCGTGGTGCCATTCAGTGCGACCCCTCTGCTCTGGCCCTCGGCGGTGCCGGCTCGACCATAACAAAAGTAGAGTTGCGTACAGTGGTGCAGGGCAGTGATATACAGATGCTGGTGCCTATTCACCACATGGCCAATAAGCCTTCAACCACCGGCTCGGGCGCAACCCTGTATACAGATGCCGGTAATGGTACCCTTTATACAACCAGCACAAATTTTCAATCAAACGGCATTCAGTTTATAGATTTGGGGGCCTCAGCAGTAACTGATTACCAAACCGCCTGGGATGCTTCGCAAGACTGGTTCGCGGCCGGTTTGAACTATACTCTGGGTAATACTGACGACATTGAATATACCTCAGTTGCCGCAGGCAACGGTAATAGCCCCTATTTTCTAATTACTTACCTCAACCCGGGGGTGACGCCAGCCCCGGGGCCTACTATGACAGCGGTAGTAGCTGATGACCCTGATAACGGCGATGGTGTTTTCTCAAATGGTGATACTGTAACCATCACCTTCTCTGAGCCAACCAATAAGCCCCCGGCCGCTACCAAATCAAACCTTGATGCACTCTTTACTTTTTCAGCCAATATGGGCACCGACTATACCGGCCAGTGGAATGCAGCCGGCGATGAATTAACTATAACTATTCAAGATGCGACCGGAGGCGGGCCCCCGGTGATCAGTACCGATACTTTAACCCTGCAAGCCGGTGGTAATCTGACCAATGCTGGCGGTACATCGGCGGTTTCAACTGATGGCCCAGACACGATCACCGGTGATTGGGGGGTGGTTGTTCCGGCATTTGTTTCTATGGTTGCTGATGACCCAGACGACGGTGACAGTGCCTACTCAAATGGTGATACTATAACCATGACTTTCAACACTGCCACCAATCAACCTGCAGTGGCCACAAAAGCCAATCTTGATACCTGTTTTAATTTCAGCCAGAA
>CAZHLC010000664.1:0-2968 GCA_964532545.1 uncultured Leptospiraceae bacterium
ACAAGAACACACCATACCCCCCCTTTGTAATCGACAGTTTCTTGAATGTGCGGGGTGCAGGTGATCGTGTACAACGCGGTTTTCTTGAGGTGTCACTTAACCTTGAGGTTCGCCAAACTTTGATCAGTAATTCATTCATCTCATTACAGCACGCTCTCTTTCTCGATAGTGCATACATGCGGTCGTTTCAAAATTTCAGCCAGCGGTATCACTATGGCGGGGGGGGCCTGCGTTTGGGCTTTCGCCGTGTTTACAATTTAATCTTCTTATTTGACTATGCCGTAGATCTTCAGAGCAATGCAAACCAGGGCTTTCTATTTAAATTAGGGCAGTATTTCTGACCTATTCTTATATTTGCATTTTGTGTCTTGAAACGACCATCGGCAATTTCACTCTAACCACAGATGCCTATGGGTGCTTACAGGTTGATGGTGACCTTTTTTCTCGGTTTAACAGTCGCCCTGCTGACCTATATTATTCCGCGACAAGCATTTTCTCAATTGCTAGGTTTCTATGGCATTGCCTTTGTATTTTATCTTGTGCGTATCACATGGTTTAAGGGCGGTGAACGTACCCTGTTCTATGAGGGGCTGTTGATACGCCTTGGCCTGATTGTGGCTGTGCCTAATCTGTCTGACGATTTCTACCGCTTTTTATGGGATGGTCAAATGAATCTTATGGGCATTAGCCCATTTAGTTATACTCCTGAGGTTTTAGCTGATAATCTGCTCTCTATCAGTGACCAGGCAAGTACTAACTATCTCTTAACTCTGCTAGATGGCATGAACTCGAAAGAGTATTACACTATCTACCCGCCGGTGCATCAGGCGGTATTTACGATGGCAAGCCTGGCAGCCCCTCATATAATTGTGTCAGTTATAGTCATTCGCCTTGCCCTGCTTGCGGCTGAGATTGGTACATACTTTAGCTTGCAGGCCCTGCTGGGTCGTTTTAAAATCTGTAAAAGTCGTCTCGCCTGGTACTGGCTGAACCCCCTCATGATCATTGAGTTTATTGGTAACCTGCATTTTGAAGGGGTGATGATTTGTTTTTTGTTATGGTCAATCTTTTGTCTCACTCGATCACAACTGAATCTAGCGGCTTTGTTTTATGCAACGGCTGTTTGTACCAAGCTTTGGCCACTGATGTTTTTGCCCTTACTATATCGTCACCTTGGTTTTAAGAAGTTGTTACAGTTTTCATTTACTATTGCCATACTAAGCGTATTGGCATTCTGGCCATTTATGGGTGAGGGTTTTTTTGTCAATTTTGGCACCAGCATCGAGCTTTACTTTCGCCGCTTCGAATTCAATGCCAGCGTTTTTTATATCATACGGTTTTTAGGCTTTAAAACTGTTGGGTATGATGTAGTTCAAACCGCAGGGCCAATTCTGGCAGCTGCATTCTTCTCTTTCATTATATTCTATAGTTTTTTACGGCCTGCCTTGAAATTAAAGCATGCGCTGCAAACTATATCTCTAGTTTTTCTGGTATTTCTTTTTTTATCGACCACAATACACCCCTGGTACGTTACACTACTTGCAGGGCTGGCACCCGTCACGGGTTTTAGACATGGTCTGGCATGGTCTGGTACTGTTTTTCTTTCTTACTTTGCCTATGGCCAGGTTGATTTTGATGAAAATGCTCTATTGATTATACTGGAGTATGTTGTTGTTCTCACCGTTTTGCTGGTGGATATTAGACATCGAAATTGTCGGCTTCGGGATATATCGAAACCGTTGTAGCTTTATGGCAGCTTCATTTTTTGCCGCGCGGGCGTCGATTTTTTATATTCGTCACCAATGAAAGACCGTTTAAAAGAGATTGCTGAACAAAAAGGTTACAAAACCATGAAGCGCCATATTCTCATCTGCACCCATGGCAAATGTGGCTCTGAAGAAGAATCTCTCAAATTATGGAACTATCTCAAAACCAGGCTCAAAGAGCGCGAAGGTGATTTCAGCGAGGCCACCGTGGCCCGCACAAAGGTTGGCTGTCTGCGAATCTGTGCCGGGGGCACTATTGCCATGGTGTATCCTGAAGGTACTTTGTATGCCGGCCTTGATGAGCAGAAGATCGATACGATCATCGAGCAGCACTTATTCAAGGGGCAGGTGGTTGATGAGCTGGCCTTCTATCAGGCCGATGGTATCTGCAGCTAGCCCTGGCCTTTAATTTTGGCCAGAACCCGCATGGCTTCGGCTACGTCTTTATCGCCGCGGCCTGAGAGGTTAATCAGCACAATGGGTTTGCCCTTGTTCTCTTTGCGGTATTGTTTAATGTATTTCTCTGCATAGGCAATGGCATGCGAGGTTTCAAGGGCCGGTATAATACCTTCTGTCTCTGATAGCTCACTGAACCCCTTTATGGCCTCTTCGTCTGAGATTGAGACGTACTCGGCAATCTGGTGTTTTTTATAGTAGGCGTGTTCAGGCCCCACTGAGGGATAATCAAGCCCCGCCGAAACTGAGTGCACATCATTAACCTGGCCCTCATTGGTTTGCAGAAGATAGCTCAGCGTGCCATGCAATATGCCTGGCGTGCCCTGAGTCAAAGTTGATGAATGCTCACCCGGGGTCATTGAGTAACCACCTGCTTCAACCCCGATTAATTTCACTTTGTCGGTTTTATTGGCAAAGGGGTAGAACATACCCATGGCGTTTGAGCCACCGCCCACACATGAAATGACTGCATGGGGCATACGGTCTTCGGCCTTTTTAATCTGTTTGATGGTTTCTTTGCCAATCACTGCTTGAAAGTCGCGCACAATTTTCGGAAAAGGATGCGGCCCCACAACTGAGCCGATGATGTAGTGAGTATCACCTACTGTATTGGCCCAGTCGCGCAGGGCGTCGTTAATGGCATCGCGCAGGGTGCCTTTCTCGCCGCCAGCAGCCTTGACTTCGGCCCCCATGAGTCTCATACGAAAAACATTGATTTCTTGGCGGCGCATGTCTTCACCACCCAT
>CAZHLC010000665.1:0-2963 GCA_964532545.1 uncultured Leptospiraceae bacterium
ATGGTACGCAGGCGCGCCTGGTAGACAATGTTCTTTGCTTTAAAGTTATTTCGTTCATCATGGTAGGCGAAATCAGCTTCACCCGAGTAATATGTCTCATCGTAGTAGCTGTCAGGGTCTTGTGGCTGGGGCCACTGAAACATGGTAAGGCATTGGCTGCACTTACGTATTTTCAGAATCTGCTGCTTATATTGTACATCGTACCACTGGTAGGTGTCGGTTGATCTACAGAGGGGGCAATTCACTTGATGGCCTCAACAACATGGTGGGCAATAGCTTCTTTTTCTCCCAGGGGTATACGCATAATGTAGCCAAAGTTTATATCGCTGAAGCCTTTGAGCGTTGCTGCGGCCTGCTCTTGATCAAACAAGCGGGCACTGCCTCTGGCCAGGTCGCCACTGCCCAGCACCTTCTGCAGATGTGTGTCTTCAGAGCTGCGGTAGGTGGTAAACAGCCGGCCACCGGGTTTCAGTATTCTGTTGACCTCAGTTATGGCATCATTCAATTTTGCTGACTCAAGATAATGAAAAACCCCCCAGACAATAACCAGATCAAAGGCTTTATCAGAGAATGGCAAACTGCTGATAGTAGCGTTTACCACATCGCGCTGTGGCCATAAACCCTCGATGGCAAAATCACAGCCATAGGCTTTCAACCCAAGCGACTGCAGATAGGCCAGGTTTCGACCTGAACCACAACCTGCATCGAGTACTGTTTCAGGGCGGTTTTCATTTCTTAGAAGGCGCTGCACATAGCGCACCACATTCTCATCGGGAATAGTCAGCTTCGAGCGTTCGCGATTGTAGTGCTTGTTCCAGACTGATTGTGACATTATGGTTTTTTACTATGTCGGCATAAAATGTAAAGACGACTATACTTTGCCCAGGTTGAGGCGATCGACAGGCCGGTGAGAATAACACCGGCAGCGCCATCTAAAAAAGCAAACTCGAAAAACATTTTGCGCACCCCCACCCATAAAGAACGAAAGACCAGTGAAAAAAGCCCTACCCGCTTGCCTTTTTCATAGGCCTCGTGTGCTGCGATGCGTGAGAAACTGTCAATAGTCTTGAGATGATCTGAAATCGAGTCAAATGAATAATGTAGAATATCTGTTTTGCTTTTGTATAAATATTTGCTGTCGCAATGAACGATATCATGGGGGTTTTCACCCTGCCAGCGGCAGTATTTGCGGTTAAAAAGACGAATTTTGCTGTCGGGGTACCAGCCAGAATGGCGAATAAAACGGTAAATGTAATAAGTCAGTCTGTTAAACCGTACAGCCCGTATCTCTTCGGTCGCAATCTTTTCAGCCTGATCAGCCCATATGGCCTTGATCTCTGCGATTGCTTCGGGCGAAAGACGCTCGTCGCAATCAAGGGCCAGTACCCAGTCGTGTTTCGCTTCATCTATGGCGAGGTTTTTCTGCTCAACATGGCCCAGAAACTTCTGCAAAACTATGCGATCAGTATATTTTCGGGCGATTTCTACCGTCTTATCACCGCTATAACTGTCAACGTAGACAATCTCATCAGCAACCTCAACGACACTGCGCAGGCAGTCTTCAATCTTTTCTTCTTCGTTAAGCCCGATAATACAGACAGAAATCGGCGGATTCATATTGAGGCCAATCAGCTGGCACTCAAGAAGCGCATTGGGTTAACAGTCTTGCCAGAGATTCGAACCTCGTAGTGCAGATGCGGCCCGGTGGTTCGACCTGTGGTACCAACGCGGCCAATAGGCTGGCCTTTTTTAACCTGTTGCCCCTTTGAAACCATTTTGCTGCCAAGGTGGGCATAGATTGTTTCATAACCAAAGCGATGCTCGATACGAACACGCAGGCCATAGCCACCGGCAAAGCCCGCGCTTTTAACTACCCCATCTGCCGCAGCATAAATAAGGCTGCCCCGCGCCTTGGCCAGATCGACCCCGGTATGAAACTCACCGGTTTTACCCGTTGGGCTCACGCGTAGACCATAAAAAGACGTGAAGTGGCCCCCCTGAATTGGCCATGAGTAAGGAAGGTTCTCTTGCACATGTTCACGTTGAACCAGAAAGTTACGTAATACCTTGACTGCATTAATGGTGCCCACCAGGTCAAGGTGCAGGCGTCTATAGGCAACCACCTCAGGATGAAATTCAAAGTTGTCAGTTAACTCGATTTCTTCTTTTTCAAGAAAACGTGACTGAATGATGTCAAAGGTAGACTTACCGTCTTCTTTCTTCTTCTGCCACTCTCGGTACTGCTGCAGAAAAACCCGGCTCTCTTTTTTCATCTGGGCGGTGGCCCGGCTATAAAGGTCATCTTCATTACTGAACAGGTCAGCGTTCTTGACGTCGGCCATTTGATAGAGAGCCATCACAGCTTCTTTGAACTTTTCTTGTTTATCAGTCATTTCAATGAACTTCTGAATGTACTGCTCACGCTCATGGTACACTGACCGGTTGGTGTCTTGCAGAGTGTCGACTTCTACCCTGATGTTCTCTTGTAGTTGATATGATAGCACTGACGCAGTAAAAACAGCTGCTATAACCAGAATGGCAAATACGATAGTGATTTTACTGAGCTGAAGGTTAAAAATATGTTTTTCACCATGGGGAATAATCATGATGGTAATACGCTCATGACCCTTGACCATGAGGTCTTTATACTTTTCAGCCCATGCTTTCTTCAGCCGCTGCATAAATCCACACCGGCCCTTTTTTAGAGATTGTCAAGGTCTTTTAGTTCAGGGTAACCAAAGGGCTTTCTTTTGTTGACATATGGCCCCTGAGCCCTTCAAACGGTGAGTAGATGGCTGAAGAAGCTGAGCAGAGAGAAGAAAAACCAGCAGAAGGTGAAGAAGGTCAAGAGTCGCCCAAAGACCGCTCTGAGATTGACGACAAAGTTGATAATATAACCGGGGGGGCTGGCGATGAAGAAGAGATTACCCACCTTGATCTCTCACAGTTTTCTCCTCAGTTAA
>CAZHLC010000666.1:0-2960 GCA_964532545.1 uncultured Leptospiraceae bacterium
AATAGGCGAGTGACCCCACCACCAGCAGTAGCATAACATTTTTGAGATTCCTCCTGTGGAAAAGCATAAGTGCCTCTGCACGCAATTTTTATTTGTTCCACTGGCTTCAATTTAGATGCGCTGCGCCAAAGCGACCGATTTCTGACTGTAAGAATCATAAATCTTACATATAATATACGCAAAAAACTGACTTTGGGGTCAAGGAAGTGACTGGCTAGTCAGTCTTTTTTCTGTGGTTTCAGCTCTTAGCTACAACCGCTTCTACAGTCTGTTTTTTGAGGCTGTATTTTAACAGCCTTAGAGCCAGTAAGAATTTGGCCTTAAAGGCCGAAAACGACGATAATTTGCGCAGGTGCCGCCAGATCAAGCTGGGGCGAAAATAGAACTTCTTGTAGGCGTTTTGAGCCAGCTTTTTCACCTCTTTTTCGCTCAGCAGGTTTTCATGGTAGGGAATAATGAAGTCTTTATCTGGGTTCTTGGCGTAATCGCGCCATAAATCAGGAAAGCCCTCATCTTTCATAATCATATCAAGGTAGGGTGTACCGGGTGCAGGAAACAGCACTGTAAACTGGGCATAGTCAAGGGGCAGGCTGCAGGCCAGATTGATGGTATCAAGGGCCATCTCACGGGTCTCACCAGGAAAGCCCAGCATGAAAAAACCTGCTGTCGAAATGCCATATTTGTCTAGCAGAGAATAGGCATTTCTAACAGTTTCAATCTCAGACTTGCGACCAAATTTAACAAGAATCTCTTTGGTTGCGCTTTCGACCCCGAGAATGGCCCGCTCACAGCCAGCCTCGGCTAACAGCTGGGTCAGCTCTTCATCAACACAGTTGGGGGTGCCTCTGAAAGTCCACCGTACTTTGATGCCACGGTTGATGATCAGCTGGCAGATTCGTTTTGCCCGCTTGAGGTTCGCGTTAAATGTATGATCAAACAAGTTAATACTTTCAACACACTTATCAACCCAGAGTTGCATTTCATCAACCACGTTCTCGGCACTTCGACCCGCGAACACCCGTTCAGAATAAGCGCTCATGCAGTATTTGCAGGTATAGGGGCAGCCACGTGAGGTTGACATGATACCCTCGGCCTTGCCCGAATTAAAAATATAGTTATAGCCAGCTGATTCAATTAAAGATAAATCAGGAAAGGGCAGCGCATTAAGATCTCGAATGCGCTCGGCCTTGCCGGCCCGCTGCAATTCACCCTCTTTGTTAAACCACACACCTTCAATCTGGGGCTGTTTGTTACCTTCAGAAATACTTTCAACAAGTTTTAGAAAGGGAATTTCTCCCTCACCTTGAACCACATAATCGACAAAGTCTTGCTCGAGTGCTTCTTCGGGGTAGATCTCAACATGTTTGCCACCCAGTACTATTTTACAGTCAGGGCGCTTCGCTTTAATGTAGGCACAGATTTCATAGATGTCATAGAGAATAAAAGTGTAGGTAGTCAAACCGACAATTTCTGGTTCAAAATCTTCAAGCATCTGATCGATAGCCTGGTAGTTGTTCTTCTGCACGAAGGTATAATCAAATAATCTGGTATCAATATCGATTTTACTGTGAGTTTTAAGGTATGAAGACAGGTACAGCATACCCAGTGGGGGAAAGAACGCCAACCCCCCCATGGCTTCACCGGTGATTGAACGGGTCTCGTTCCACAAAGGGGCATTAACAAAAAGAATACGCACCGTTCTCATATTACCGGGGCCACATAATGGTGCAAGAAAAATTCATGCTGGCCTGGCTGTGATTCGGGTCGCTTTAAATACCAACAGAGCTGCTATTGCGATATAAAGACTGATCACTGTGTTTTGCACGGCTGAGTATCCGCCCCAGAGAAAAACAAGGTAGTATAGAAATAGGCCGGTTACTGCACCCAGTGAATCGAGACCATAGAAGCGGGCAAAACCGTGGTCTTTAAGAATATGTTTGAAAACAAAGGGTAGGGGCAGCCCCGCCAGAAAACCGGCAACGGCAGAAATTAAGAGCGAGCCATGGCCGCCCAGGGGCAACAGCAGGCAAAAACCGGTCAAAGCTGTTACCACAATGTAGCCGGTGTTGCGTCGATATTCTACCAACCAGAGGCCGATGATACCCCCCGAAAGAAAAACTACCAGCGACAGGGCCAGCCCAAGGGCGGGTGAGACAAACTCGCGTGAATAACGATCAAGCACATAGAGCTCAAGTATGGTGAAACCCAGACCAAGCAGCAGAGCCAGAAACCCATTTAACCAGTCTCGGTAAAAGCCACCCCGTTTAAAAAAAGGAATAATTAACAGAACGAGCAATACCACAACCACCGAGAGCACATATGCAAAAGTCTGGCCGAACAATACAGGGCGCTCATCACTCAGTGCTTTCTCAGCGGGAATAACATTGTTTTCAAACTGGTAGGTCTCGGGTATGGCCTTTAAAAACTCACTGAGGGTGCTGGCCTTCTGGGCTGCCACAATGTAGCAGATGGGCAGACCTTTAAAAGGGGGCATCTGATCAACTGCGCTGAAAATATAGCGGTATTGAAACAGGCCGGTAAGAGCTGCCAGGCTGTATTCAACATCTGCCAGGGTCGAGCCAGTCATGTAGTTGAGCAGCAGCCCGCCTGGTTTGAGCAGCTTTGTAAGAGTCTGGGCCGATTCACGGGTAAACAGATAATTATCAATGGGAATAACCGAGCGAGACTGGCTCACGATACGTGTGTCAGGCCCCTCGATTATAATCCGGTCAAAAGTCTCACCTTCTCGCAACAACTGCTGCATGGCCAGGCGCCCATCACCAGGTATCACTCTGACAAAGGGCTGGTTGTAGCCACTGTTATTATAGCGGGCGAAACGCCCCTGCATAGTCTTGATGACCTGATCATCGATCTCATTGGCTACCATCTTTATCTTCATCTTGTCTTGCAAAATCAGGCTGAGGGTGCGACCACCCCCAGAGCCAACCAGAAGTACTTTC
>CAZHLC010000667.1:0-2952 GCA_964532545.1 uncultured Leptospiraceae bacterium
GAAGTTAGCTTTGTACTGCATTTTAGGGTGCTGGGGAATGAAATATCCTAAATGCAAATAGCCATACCCATTCTCGCGGGCCCAGTCGATACTCTTCAGAATAAAGAATGTGCCGAGGCTCTTCTTATAGTATTCGGGGTCATACACTGAGTATACGGCCGAAACTGAATCATTGTCATGATCAAGAATACCGAAGGCCACCAGACGATCGTCGTGCCAGAGTTCAAGCTCGGTTGAAGATTCAGTATTGGTATACATCTGATCATACATAATGGCCAGCGACTGGGCGGCATTAAACTCATTCTCGCGCTGTTCTTCAAAGGCTGGCCGTTCATAATGCTGGGCATGCTGATAACGCAGATAGATAAATTCTTTTACGGCGTCTGGTTTGGGCTGGCGGGCCTCTAAGCGCAGGCCACGGTTTTTTCGCAGCACCCGCTTCTGTGATTCTGTGGGCTTAAACTTATGCAGGGGCAGGCGGTAGCTGAGGCAGAGTGAGCATGAGCGACAGGTCTGCTGATAAAAGTAAGAACCACAGCGTCTGAAGCCCCGGTTCAGCAGGTGTTCAAACAACCCTTCAGGAAAGGCCTCTTCACAGACGAAGGCCCGCACCCGGCTCATACGCTGGGGAAAATACGAACATTCGGTTTCGGGTGAATTACCGATGTTATTGAGAAACTGATCAAACCTGTTCTTCACCTGTTGCAAATTTATGCAGCCAGGGCCTGGCTGTCAAATATTGTTTTCAACATAAGTGATGTGGTCAGAGTTCCCGTTCTATTCTGATGAGACCTGCTGTCTTTTTAAAATCAATGAGTCGACGTAATGCGGCGATGCTTCATTCAGCGGTGGGAATATTATTTCTCGGGGCATACCGTTACCAGCTGGCTACCAGGCAATTGCTGGCCGGCCACCCCCTTGACTTGATGAACCAGCTGCTGGCGGGTTTTCTGTTTGATCTCACCCTGTGGCTTTTCTGTGGTTTTCTATTGCAGTTTCGTGGCTGGCGCTACCTCGGCCTGGCGTTCGCCCTGGTGAACACCGGCCTGAGTCTAAGTAACCTCGCTGTAAGTGCTCACTTCAAGGCCGGGGTAGTCAACTTCAGGTTTATCTTTGATTATCTGGGTGAAATAACGCCGCTAATGCAGACAGGCCAGGGCCTGCTGAGTCTTGGCAGCTTTTTCATTTTTCTGTTGCTGCCTGCCGTCTACTGGGGCTGGCTTTTTTCATTTTTACCGCGGCGCCAACTACACAGTCGCCCCTGGCAATATGTGCTGGCTGTATTCGCTATGCTGGCCCTTCTGGTAGCCGAGATCGTTGTTATCGATCGCAGCCAGATCATAGCCAATAATGTTTTTCTGCGTATGGTGCAGAACGAGTACCAGGCTTTTCGTCAAGAGTCGCATTATAAACACTTTGCAACTGCTATGCAGGGTGATCAGGTTTACCCCGAGCAGGCCCACTTTGAGAAGCAGGGTTACAGTTTTCAGGTCGATGCCTATCCCCTTGTAAAAGAGCCAAAGAAAGTAAATCAACAACCGGCCCGGCGGCCGAACATTGTAATTATAATTATGGAATCTGTCTCGGCGAAAGATACAGGTTTCTTGCCCTACACCGGGTCAAAGGGGCGAAATGTTACACCATTTCTAACCCAGCTGATGGGCCAGTCTCTGATTGTACCCCGATTCTTTGCCAATGCCGATTATACCGCCGGGGCTGAGGTGGCCATCTTCTGCAGCAATCACGATTCACTGCGTTACAGTGTTGGCTCAGGTTCGATTCTACGCAGCTATACCTATACTAACCTGCTGTGTTTACCTGAGATTTTAAAAGAAACGGGCTACCATACGTCTTTCTATCATTCGTATACGGCCACCTTCGATCGTAAGCATGTATTTTTTCCTATAAATGGGGTAGACGAAGTTATAGATAAAGATCATGAGGCCTTCAAGGGTATCAAACAGACTTTCTGGGGTATTCAAGATCGGGTCATGTTTGACCTTGGCGCCCGAAACCTTGGTAATACAGATAAGCCGTTCTTTTCTATTTTTCTAACAGTAAATAACCATCCCCCATATATACTTCACTATGAAAAAGACCGCCGTGATTTTGGCGAGTCGGGCACATACGGGCAGTATCTGAATACAGTCTACCAGACTGACTTGGCTATTAAACATTTCTTCGACAGCATTAAAGATAAACCCTGGTATAAAAACACCATATTCATAATTACCTCAGACAATGGGGTAGTGATTCACCCAGATAAACAACAGATTGAATGGCATGAAGAGTTCAAGATGTGGCATATGGTGCCCTTTCTAATATTCTCGCCAGATAAAGGGTTCAATTTTGCCGGGCGGGTACTTGATTTACCGGCCGCCAGTCACATTGATGTGACCCCAACTATACTTGATTTGCTTGGTATCAAAATAACCAACCCCTTCGTTGGAGAGAGTCTGTTTGCCCGCAATCGGCGTAACTACACCTTCGTTTATGACTGGTTTGAAAACTATTACCGTTTGTCATGGCCGGCTGTTTATCACGAATCTGATCATCGCATGGTTAATCTGCAGAGTGGCAAAAATTTTGATCACAGAGATATTGAAACGTACCGAAATTGGGTGCGGCAATCACGCAGCCTTTACAATCGCCTTATTTTTCGTAATCGACTGTGGTTGGCCTCACCCGGTGGTGGTTGAGGTTTTATAGCTTACCCCGAATACATGAATGGGTACTGAGAAACCTTTTAATGAAACTTCTCCGTGGGGGTGAAAGGTCAGCACATGGGCAATGCGTTCATCGCGCTGCACAGAGCGCTGCACATCTGAGCTCACCAGTACCTCACCAGGGTCGGCCTGCGAGCAGAGCCGGGCTGCCAGGTTAACATTGCTGCCAATAATCGTATAGTCTTTACGGTTATCACTGCCAATATTACCCATGATGACATCACCC
>CAZHLC010000668.1:0-2950 GCA_964532545.1 uncultured Leptospiraceae bacterium
CCCAGCCATGAATTTCTAAGGCGTGAATCAAAACTACACCATGGTATTTTCAAGCAGCAACCATATTGAAGCGGGCATTGTTCAGGGTGCGCTGGCCAGCGCCGGGGTGCAGGTGTTTTCACGTGGAGAAATACTCAATACAATCACCGCCGAAGTTTCTCTTGAAGGGGGGCGCATTGAACTTTATGTGCATAACAATGATCTGCCCCAGGCAGAAGAAGTTCTCAACAATCGTCTCAGCGGCGACGAGCTTGAGATTGCGGCTCTTGAGGCTGAGTCAATTACAGAAGAGGGAATAAAAGACAATAGCAGCAATCTGCCAGCTGGGTTGATTCTGCTTCTTCTGCTGGTTCTGCTGCTGATCTATTTTTTTACTTCATAATTAGACTGTATTAATCCGCTTTTAAAGCTGGTGGTTTCTAAATGGCGCAGCTCAATCTGTTTACCCAGCTCACCAAACAGAGGTATGCCGCCCCCTAATATCACCGGAAAGCGGGTGATGATCAGCTCATCAATAAGCCCTGCCCTTAAAAAGGACTGTACCAATTTACCACCGTCTACATAAATCTGCTCGCAGCCACGACTCTGTAATTCTGCCAGAACCTCACTGGGTTCACCCTGTGATATACTCACTTTGTCTTTGAATTGGGGTAGAATATCATTTTCATGCAACCGACGGCTCATGACAATCATCTGGCTGTCGCCATAGTGCCATTGGGCAAAATCTGTGATAATCTTAAAAGTTGCACTGCCCATAATGAGAGCATCTATTTTTTTAATAAACTCTGCAAAGCCATAGTCTTCACCGCCTGAATCGTGTTCAAGCCAGTCAATCTCGCCATTGGGCCCGGCAATAAAGCCATCAAGGCTGGTAGCAATATAAACATATTTTCTCTGCGCCATGGTTCCACCAAATGGTAAAGAGTCAGTGTTCATACTTTTTTTATTGTGAGGCTGAGCTGGTTATAGGCAGAGTATCTCTGCATGGGTAATAGAATTGCAGTGATCGGGGCCACGGGTTTTATTGGCAGCAGGCTTTTGCAGGTTTTTAAAGAGCAGGGCATACAGGCCACCTCTGCAAGCCCCTCTGCTGAACTAAAATTCGACATTACCAGTGCTGAAGACTTTCACAAGCTCGTTGATTTCAGCACCGTCATCAACTGCAGCAATACTCTTCAATGCCCACCAATCAAGTTTGCAGAGTTCTGCCTTAAAAACCGAATAAGTTTTCTTGAAACGGCCGCCCATACAGAGACCATAAGAAGTTTGCTGGCTCTTAAGATTCCCAGACCAAAGGGCAGTGTAATCGCCGGCGTAGGGCTCTTTCCCGGGTTGAGCAACCTGCTGGCCGCCAGCATACTAACGAAGTCAAGCCAGACTGCAGAAATAGCAGTAGAGCTGAGCCCCCTGGCCGGGGCAGGAGGGGCCATGGTACAGCTTATGACTGAACTTTTACGGGCCCCATCGATCTTTTACGAAGCAGGCCAGGCAGTAACCGACCCGGCCGTAAGCAGGGGCAGGCCCTTCAAATTTTTTAAGGGGCGGCTCAGGCAGACCATTAAAGTGGGTTTACCAGAAGCGATCATGTTGCCATACAGCTCTGCTGTTTCAGCAACAGCCACTTACCTGGCCACCAGACCCGGATTATTCGCCATGGTCTTTAAAATACTGAGCAGGCCAGCGCTGCGCTGGTTGGGCCCCTTCAACCGGTTGGCGCTATTGCTGTTGCGCCGAATTTTGCTCAGCAATAGAGAGTTGCGGGTGTGCATAAGTGCAACTGCTGATGATAAAATGCGCCAATTTGAAATCGATCTGGGTTTAAGGGGCACGGCTGTAGCCATTGCTGCCACCGCCCAGAGCCTGCCCCAGAAAATTAAACCCGGGGTGTACTGTATCGATCAGTTGATCACTTTAGATCGTTTGGTTCAAACGATGATGCGTATTGATCAGTCGTTGAACCTGAAAATCATTTAGAATTCTTACGTCGGCGAAATAGATTACGCAGCCCGAAGAAACGTTTTCGGTTATCTTCGATAAAATCATTAATGAGTTGAATAACTTCATCTTTACGTTCAAGGTGCACATTGTGAGCCCCGGGCAAAAGGCGCAGAATGGCCTGAGGCATTAACGAAGCCAGCGATGTACCAAATTCAGCCGGGGTTATGTTATCATGTTCGCCATAGATCAGCAGGGTTGGCAAATGATTGTTTTTAACCAGGGGCATCAGTGAACAACCAATGAAGCTGCGCATATAACCAAGGGCACAGTGCAGAGGATGGTTTTTCTGCTTAAACTTGAAATGTTTGTAACGGCCGGGTATGCGGTGGCCAAGTTCTGTGCGATAAATATGCCTGCGGTCTGAAAAAGGGAACTTATCGCTCAGAGCCCGCCGCAGCATGCTCAGGCGAATAAAAAGTGTGGGCTGGTTCAGAACCTTTTTCAGAATATTCTCGTAGGGGCCATAGTCAATTACCGGCGAGATTAACACCAGGTTATTAACTTTTTTCTTTTCTAGCAGCGCGAGCTTAAGTGCAAGAAAGGCACCCATTGAATGCCCCACCACAGTTACATTACCAGCATCTGCCAGGGTATCGAGGGCCTGCTTGCAGGTATAATAGGCCATGGTATGCGAATAGTCTTCAGAATCGACCTTATAGCTCTTACCATGACCTGGTAGATCAGGCGCCACGATACGGTAATAGTGCTGCAGGTTATCGAGGTATGGCCCAAAACAATCGCGGGCGTTCTGGTGCCAGCCGTGTATAAAAAGAATAGCTTCATTGCCCTCACCTTTTTCAATAAAAAAAACCTGCTGCTCAGGTGAGGCGGCATATTGACTGCCGGGTTGCAGCTGCACATAGGGCATGATGGCGCCAATGACGATTTTTTAATCGGGCATACAAGATTTGATTATAGCAGATCTGAATGTATTAGCCTAATATGCTTAGTA
>CAZHLC010000669.1:0-230 GCA_964532545.1 uncultured Leptospiraceae bacterium
ACCGGGGTAAGCTTACCTATGCCTGCGAAGCCTGGAATGCGCGTAATATTAAATTCTGGGTCGACCTTGATTTTATTGGCCTTGATTTTTATTATGGCACCAATAAAAAGTCATCATCTGCTATAGACTTAGAGAAAGTTCTAAAAGAAAAAATAGCTTACCATGCCAGGCTGGGGCGGGCTTTAAACAAGCCGGTGGTATATACCGAGTTGGGCTTTCCTGCTCATTTA
>CAZHLC010000669.1:248-2946 GCA_964532545.1 uncultured Leptospiraceae bacterium
GAATGCGTTCTACAACCCCCATACCTGGCCCTCAGCAGAGACCCCGGCCAGCAACAAAATGCAGCGTGAGGCATATGAAGCTTTTTCGCGGGCCATGGGGCGCGCAGGTCACCCGGCAGGCATTTTTCTCTGGAAGTACGTAACAACTCTAAACAGTTATGAAAAAGCGCAGTATTCTAAGGGTTTCATTCTGCAGGGTAAGCCTGCAGAAAAGGTAATCAGCAAAATGCTCATGCAGACTGGGCAAAAATAAATTATTCTGGCCAAAACGGGCATTTTCTATAATGCTGTTTTTGCTTCTTTCGAGAGCACTCAAAACAAACAAAGAGTTGCGGGTAGACAATGATCGTAATTGATATTATAGTATATGTGGCCATTGGTGGCCTGCTTAGCTGGTTTTTCTATTTTTTAAGAAAAAAAGATCTGCTGGGTGGTTTTATCGGGGGGCTTATTGTTGGCTTTCTCGGGGCCGTTCTCGGTGGTCTTGCGCTGAGTCTGGCTGTTGAGTGGCTTATTGCCATATTGCAGAAAGGGGCAGGTTCTAATGTGAACATTATCGCCAGCCTTATTGGCGGCTACGTTGCCCTTTACATTTTTAACAAGATTAATCACGATCGAACCCGCAAAGACTTCTAAGTGAATCGTAAGGTTCTGTTCGCCCTGCTGGGCTGCCTTGTTCTTCTGGCTGCAGCCTGCCGTAGAGAACTTGACCCCGCGCTCAAACCGGTTGATTATCAGTATCTAAAAGAACACATCTTTGCCCCAGAGAAAAAACCAGAGATTGCCGGTGATTGGCCCACCAACCGCCGCTACTACTTTATTTTAAGGGCGCTTGAGCAGGCGGGTTTTGAGCGCTGTGACGGCTTTAAGATGGGCCGCCCCTGTAAAAAAACAGATACTGCCATGCTGGCTCGAGACTTCAGGTATTATTCAACCAATGATGTGCTTTCTACAAAGCCCAATAGGGGTGGTACGGTAAAAGTCATTGAAGCCGCCACAGGCCAGAAACCGGTTTTCTACGCCAGTTTCTTAATTGTGCCCCATAAAGAAAAAAAAGCCAACCAGCTGGTGGCCCTGCTTGAGCTTATACCCGCCATTAAGGCAGGGTGCCCTGCTCTGAGCGGTAATATTCTTTTCTATGAAGCCGATGGGGCTCTGCATACGTTTTTAAAAGACCGCGGCCTGGGCGGGCTTAAGCTTGGCCACAATCAAATGTACAATGTTGAAACCGGGCGGCTCACATCTTTTTTTCAAGAGTCTGTAAATAGCTTCGCTGAGGTGCAAAAAGCTTTTACCAGACTGTCTACAGCCCTTTGCAGAGGTTGAAAAAGTGGTTTGCGGCAAGTCTAAATCTTTTCTTCTGGTGTATGATTCAACATCGAGATTTCGTATTTACCTCAGAATCAGTATCTGAAGGTCACCCCGACAAAGTCAGTGACCAGGTTTCAGATGCCGTACTTGATGCTTTTTTAAAAAAAGATAACTCAGCCCGGGTAGCCTGTGAAACCCTGGTAACCACCCAGCATATGTCAATTGCCGGTGAAGTTTCAGCCCATGGCTCAATAGACAATGCAGAGCTTGAGGGCATTGCGCGCAAGGTTGTACAAGACATTGGCTATGATCGTGAAGACATTGGCTTCGATGGCAAAACCGCCAAAGTTGACATTCTGCTGCACAGCCAGTCTGCCGATATCGCCCAGGGCGTTGTCGATGGTGAAGGCCTTCATAAAGAAGAAGGTGCCGGTGATCAGGGTATGATGTTTGGCTTTGCCATTAACGAAACCCCTGCCTTAATGCCCGCACCGATTTATTATTCACATAAAATACTGCAGAAACTTGCTGAGTTACGCAAATCAGCGGCTTTGCCCTTTATTCTGCCTGACTCTAAGTCACAGGTCACCGTGCAGTACAAAGGCGGCAAACCTGTTGCTGTTAATACCGTGGTTGTTTCATCACAGCATACTGATGATGCAACTCATGAGAAGATTACCGAATCAATTATCGAAGAATGTGTTAAAAAAGTTATTCCTGCTGAGCTTTTAACAGACACTCACTACTATATCAACCCTACTGGTCGCTTTGTAATTGGTGGCCCCCACGGTGATTGTGGGCTGACTGGCCGTAAAATCATCGTAGATACTTACGGTGGTTTTGCCCGCCATGGTGGTGGTGCTTTCAGCGGTAAAGATCCCTCAAAAGTTGACCGATCAGCTGCTTACATGACCCGCTATATTGCCAAGAATCTGGTGGCCTCTGGTATTGCCCACATGGCCGAGCTGCAGGTGGCCTATGCCATTGGTGTTGCCAAGCCTGTATCTGTGCTGGTTGACACCTTTGGTACTGGCAAAATCTCTGATGAGAAGATTGAAGAGATTGTTAAAGAAAAGTTTGAACTGACCCCGCGTGGCATTCGCAACACCCTTTCACTTAGAGAAAATACCTATCTGCCAACAGCTGCCTATGGGCACTTTGGCCGCGATGGCGATTCTTTTCCGTGGGAAAAAACTGACAAAGCCGATGTTTTCAAGTAAATGATTTCTGCTTGCAGAAAGCATAAAATAAGGTTGCACGCTCGGCCTCTATCTCGTATCTACCTATTCAGGAATTATGTACAGAGGTAAACCAAGGTTCAGGGGTAAGCGGCCTCAGCGCGAACACCGAATCAATAACGATATAACTGAAGATAAAGTTCGGTTGG
>CAZHLC010000670.1:0-2945 GCA_964532545.1 uncultured Leptospiraceae bacterium
TATGAGGCAATCGTTAAAGGCTTTATTCATTTTTATTATTGGTATTGGCGCACTCGTGGCCCGCCCCCAGGTCGCCATACATACAAACTATGGCATTATCGAGGTTGAACTCTACAATAAGAAGGCACCTGTTTCAACTGCAAACTTTCTCAAGTATGCCCGCAACGGTTTCTATAACGGTACTGTTTTTCACCGGGTTATACGAAACTTCATGATTCAGGGCGGCGGCTTTGATAAACAATACCGCCAGAAAAGAACCATGGCACCCATTAAAAACGAAGCCGATAACGGCCTGAAAAACAACCGTGGCACCCTGGCCATGGCTCGCACCGGGGTGGTACACAGTGCCACCAGCCAGTTTTTTATCAATGTTGTTGATAATCAATTTTTAAACTATAAAAACAGTAGCCCCCAGGGTTACGGCTATGCCGTGTTTGGCAGGGTAACTAAAGGCATGTCAATAGTTGATAAGATTCGCCGGGTTCAAACCGGTGTCTGCGCCGGTCGGCTGCCCAATTGCCCCAAAAAGCCTGTAGTTATATTGAAGACCAGGGTCATCAAAAACCGATAATTAGAGCAAGAGATGCTTGAAAAAATTAACGAGAACCCCAGAATTATTATGCTGCCACGCGGTGGCTACATAGTCGATAGCAGCATTGGCTATATTCAGTTTGGTTCACCGCCCGAAACAATCAAAGACTCGATGGGGCTCGAAAAGAGCACACCACGCATATTTGTGCTGCCAAGACATACCTTTCACCTTGAAAAAGGTATCTCTGTAGGTGAGCTTGAATTTCCTATTTATTTTAATTTCTTTATCAGGCAGAAAAAAACCTATATCGTCTGTACCAAAGAGCAGCAAGAGCAGTTCATTACTGTTTTACAAGAATCAGTTTTCGGCCCCAGTATGGTCGATGTTCGCAACGAGTTTCTTGAGGGCGAAAAGTCTGAGGGCTTTCCTGATCTTGCTGCTGAGATGAAACACTTTGCCGGCGACCGCAAACTCAGCGACCTTGTTAAGTTCTGCATTTTTAAAAACGATAGAGTTAAAATTGGCGACGGTAAAAACCAGATTGAGATTCGCAAGGCGGGTGAGGCTTTTGAGCTGTATGACAACAATGAAAAAACCGCAGCCGTACCGCAAGATATTGAATTCAAAATCATCTATGACATTGGTAAACGCCTTGCCGAACCCTTTAAACCACCTCTTATGGGTATCACCTGCCTTGGCCCCAGCCACGGCTTTGACCCCAACGACAACACCTCAGGTTTTATCATCTGGCTGAACCATCATGGTATCATGGTAGATCCCCCGGTGAATTCAACCGAGTGGTTACAAGAATCGAACGTAAACCCCAAGCTGATTAATGCCGTTATTCTGACACATACCCACGCTGACCATGACGCCGGCACCTTTCAGAAGATTCTTGATGATGAAAAAATCACGATCTACAGTACAGAAACAGTTATGGATAGCTGGGTTAGAAAATACAGTGCCCTTACTGGTCTCACAGCCAAACGTATCTATGAGCTGTTTGAGTTTTTTCCGGTTACGATTGGTTCAGCTATTCGTATTAACGGCGCTGAGTTTTATTTTCACTATGCCCTGCATTCACTGCCCTCGCTGGGCTTTCAGTTTACTTTTCACGATCAGAGCTTCTACTATACATCTGACCATCTGAATGACCCTAAAAAGTTTGCAGAGCTCAGAGATCAGGGTATTCTATCAGAAACCCGTTACCAGTACCTGATTGACTTTCCCTGGCATCACAATATTATTTATCATGAAGCGGGTATACCGCCGCTGCATACTGAGATCTCGTATCTCAATACTCTGCCCGAAGACGTGCAGAAAAAGATCACGGTTTATCACATCGCTAAAAAAGATTTTCCTGATGATACGAATCTTACTCTCGCCACCTTTGGTATTGAAAACACCCTTATACCCGAAGTGCAGACACCGCCCCATCAAGAGGCCTATGACATTCTTGATTGTCTGAGTCACATTGATATTTTTCAAGATTTTCCCATAGCAAAAGCTAAAGAGTTTCTCTCAATTGTTCATCGCGAACAATACAAGAAGGGCGACTTCATTGTACAAAAAGACACCGAAGGCGATAAGTTCTATATTATCGTTTCAGGTAACGTGGGTATTGAAGGCGTTGAAGACACCGGCAAGGGCTATGGCACCTATGAGTACTTTGGTGAATCATCACTGATTCTGAACCAGCGACGCAGTGCCGACGTGGTAGCCCACACTGATGTGATCGCCTATTCAATTGAGAAGAATGCATTTTTGAACTTTATTCATGGTTCGCACCTGGCCACCACTTTCAAAAACCTGGCCGAGGTTCGTGAACAGAACTCATGGAATGTTTTATCTGAATCTGAAACCTTCAGACAGCTGACCTCAGCGCAGAAAACCCAGCTTGAAGCCATCATGAATCTCGAAACCTTCGAAGATGGTGAAGTTCTCATCAGACAGGGCAAACACTTTGAGAAGGCCTATATCATTCGCGATGGCGAGATTGAAGTATTTAAAGAAGGTAATCTGATTCAGGTCATGGGCCGCGGCGATTTCGCCGGTGAGATATTTGCCCTGCAGAAGCACTCTACTTCAAACTACACCTTTAAAACCAAGGGCAAAACCGACGCCTTTGCCATCTTGCGCGAAGACATCAATGCCTACCTGCAGAAAAATCCGCGGGTTTATATGAACCTTATTTACTTCTACGAAGAACAGATGTAGCGTCTCAGACGCCTGTAAAATCACCAGACATCAGATAAACATCTGCAGCTGCAGCCGCACCTCATAACTTTCTTTGCCGTCAGCGGCAAAGGCACCCTCAAGGTGAAATAGATCGAGGTTAAATTTCAGATCATGATAGTCGTGGTAATAAGTCAGCCCACCACCGATTTCGCGTGAGTAGGTCAGCGCCGGGTCA
>CAZHLC010000671.1:0-2945 GCA_964532545.1 uncultured Leptospiraceae bacterium
CCAACAAGGACGTCGCCAAGGCCCTGCGCCTGTCCGACGGCCGCGTCGTGCGGTTACGATAACCTCATCAGGCTCGCTATCGCCTATGATAGTCGCGATTTCGAACCAGACCCTGAGCGGGGCTTCTTTATTGAGGCGGTGTCTGAATTTTCGCGCAAAGAGGTTGGCTCTGCAGCTGACTATAATCGCCTGACTTTGACCCCAAAATTCTTTTATTCGCCCTTGCCACAGAAGATTGATCTGGTCTTTGCAATGCGCGGTGTTTATTCGGTGGCCAGCAAGAATACCCCCTTCTATGCCATGGGCAAGTTTGCCTTCACTGAGCGAGACACTCTGGCCCTGGGCGGGGCCCGTACCCTGCGGGGGTACAAGGCCAATCGTTTTGTGGGCCCGGTCATGGCCCTGGCCAATTTCGAAGTGCGCTATACCTACTTCAAGTTTCACCTGTTCGGCCAATACTTTCAGTGGATCATTGTACCCTTCGTAGACGCCGGGCGGGTGTTTGATGAAGTTGAAGACACCAGTCTGCGAAACTGGCGCTTCAGCTACGGCCTGGGCTTTCGCGGTTCATGGAACCAGGCCACTGTTGGGTCAGTTGATATTGCTTTCAGTGAAGAAGATATCGGCCTGTTTGTTCATTCAAACCACGTCTTCTAGCAGCCTGTTTTTCAAAACCAGTTAGGCAGTCTTGCCTTTGTAGTGTGCAATAAAACTCAGAATAATCGCTGAGGCCGATACCAGGGTCATAACCGTGCCGGGTACAAAGTTTGCATAACCACCCAGATCTACAAAAATGAAATATCCAACATCGGCCAGACCACCGACCATGGCTGTGATAAAGATAGCTAGAGTGCTTTCGCGCCAGATATAGATGGCGCCAATCAGTGTCACCAGCCCAAACCAGAACAGATTAAAGGCGTGTTGGCCGAGAATGCCGCCGACGGCCGCTGGGTACTGCATCTGCAATGTGGTTATATCGACTGCATCTGCAATTCCGCCAATTGCTTTTGATATGTCGTTGATACCGAAGACATTATAGAGGGTGATTGCGCCGGCAAACATATGAACCAGCCCCCAGATAATCCACAATACGGCTGAGATTTTGAGCAGGGTTGAAAATTTATTATTCATGACCCTAGATGCAGTTAATTAGATGCATGTCTAATCGTTTTTAGATTTTATGGAAGATGTATTTATTCATAAAATATCTGGTCAGTGAAGAACGGCTCACTGCAACATTACGGCTAAAACTCATTGCTTTCTTGAACACAGGGCTGCCTTTGGCAGAGAAATCAGATGAACAAACGTGAAAACTACCTCAGCTGGGATGAATACTTCATGGGCGTAGCCCTGTTGTCGGCCCATCGCAGTAAAGACCCGGGTACTCAGGTGGGGGCCTGCATTGTAAACCCCCAGAATAAAATTGTCGGGGTAGGTTACAATGGCTTTCCCCAGGGGGTTTCTGACGATGACTTTCCCTGGGCGCGCGAGGGTGAACATCTCGACACCAAGTACCCCTATGTTGTTCATGCTGAGCTTAATGCAGTGTTAAACAGCATTACGGCCAGTCTGCAAGAGTGCAAGGTTTATGTGGCGTTGTTTCCCTGTAATGAGTGTGCCAAGGTGCTGATTCAGGCAGGCATTAAGCAGGTGATTTATCTTTCAGATAAATATGCTGATACCGATGCGGTGATCGCATCAAAAAGGTTATTTGACGCTGCAGGTGTGAGCTACACTGCTTTCGAACCCCGGGTTGAAAATCTGACTCTCGATTTTACCAAGGCAGCTAAGCGTAATTAATATGAAACGTATTTCTTTTATCATTCTATTATTCAGTCTAACGGTACTGCCAGGCTGCTCATACATGACACAGTTCGTAGTTGTTAATTCAGCCGCCAATACTGTTGAGCTCACCTGTTTTTTTCGGGCCGCCGAGTACAAACAGCTGAAAGCTAAACAGATTCATCTGGGTTTCGCCAAGCCCCGCAGCTTCATGGCGAAGTATAAGTTTCAGAGTGTTTCACATGCTGATATTATTTTTGATGATCAGCAGCGCTCAGCCAGAGTCAAGCTGCCCGGCAAATCGGCCTTGAGAGCCTTTACCATTCTGAATTATACAGGCCATGACAGCTTCAAGGCCAGAGAGTTTGGTCTTGAGCAGTTGCACTGGTCTGGGGCCACCACAGGTGAAGTTAAGGGTCGTATGAATGTGCTTAGAAAGTTTGAGCAGAAGGCCACGGCCCGCTATGAGTTTGTTTTGCCCGAGAAATGAAAAGCTCAGGGCTGTGATCAGCCCTGAGAAAGAGTTTTATTTTGCGCGCAGTGCATCACACTGGTGGACCCCCCGCTATATGGCTCAAGAGATTTGGCTAAAACCGGTTGACCCTTAATGGGCGCATGAGCGTCTAAAGGCTCATGACCAAAACCATTCACCTGCAACTGAAAAAGGTCGCCTGGCTTGATCTTACCCAGCTCAGTTTAAAAGAAATTCTATTTGAGAATCTCATGACCCTGCCCTGGCTGTTGTTATCGTGGTATTTTGCTTATCTTGAATTGTACGGTCTGGCCATACCCTGTTCGGCCTTTTTCTTTCTCACTACCTTAAGACAAGTTCACAGCGGTTTTCATAAAACTCTGGGGCTGGGCAGGGGGCTGACCAGGTTGAACTTTCTGGTAAACAGCGCCTTGATGATGTCTTCGATTCATGCCATCAAATACAATCATCTGCGCCATCACCGTTTTAATCTGCAACATGAAGACTATGAAGGTCGCTCGGCCGGCCTCAAATGGTATCAGGCCATACTGTATGGGCCTGTTCATGTTTTTTTGATTCACAAAAGTGTATTCTCTCTCAAGGCCAGGCGCTACTACCTGCCCGTTTTACTTGAGCTGGGTGCTATTGGAATCTTTATCGGGGTCAGCTTCTTTTTTAATATAGAATTTCT
>CAZHLC010000672.1:0-2938 GCA_964532545.1 uncultured Leptospiraceae bacterium
TGAGCTCTGCGACTTTACTCAGCTATATGGTGATATGTTCAAAGCCCTGCCCCAGTATGACAGCGACCAGAAGTTGGTTTCAGTCAATGAGTTACTTGAAGACGAAAAGGTGAAAAATCTTTTTTCGTTGAATTGAGCCCCGGGCCCAGGCCCGGGTTATCAGCTCTGCTTTGTTAAACCAGTGCAGGCTGGCGATATTTTTTGGGGCCCTGTTCGTGAATTGAACTGCCTTCGCTGTCAACGGCCACCGTCACGGGAAAATCTTTAATCTCCATTTCGTGCACAGCCTCCATACCCAGCTCTTCAAAGGCTATCACCTTTGATGCAGAAATTGAACGCGAAATCAGGTAGGCAGCCCCACCAACGGCTATGAAATAGATACCCTTGTTTTCTTTGATGCTTTTGACTGTTTCGGGGCCACGTTCGGCCTTGCCGATCATGCCGAGCATGCTGGTGTTTTCAAGTAAGAAGGGTGTGAACTTATCCATACGGTTGGCGGTGGTGGGCCCTGCGGGGCCTACGGTTTCATCGCCCCGTGCTTTGACCGGGCCTACATAGTACACCAGGCGATTATCAAGGCTGAGGCCATTAGGTAATGGCTCACCTTTTTCAAGCATCGAGATGATTCGTTTATGGGCAGCATCACGCGCTGTAAGCACCTTGCCACTCAGCAGCAGGGTATCACCAACTTTGAACTCTGCTAAATCTGCTTTGGTCAGTGAATCAATTTCAACCCGCTTAATACTGCTGGTCACATCGTTTTCGACCTCTGGCCACAGGCTGAGATCAGGTGCCTTGAATTCATACGGTTTATCTTCTTTAAGAGCAAAGTGCGCATGCCTGGTCGCGGCACAGTTGGGTATCAACGCTACCGGTAGCGACGCTGCATGGGTTGGGGCTGTTTTAACCTTAACGTCAAGCACTGTGGTTAAACCACCCAGACCCTGGGCGCCTATACCAAGAGCATTGATTTTATTATAGAGTTCTAAACGAATTTCGTCTTCTCGATTCTGGGGTGACCCAGCTAGAAGCTCGGGCATATTTATGGGGTCGAGTAGCGACTCTTTAGCCATTACCATGGCCTTCTCAGCTGAACCGCCGATGCCCAGACCAATGATGCCAGGGGGGCACCAGCCAGCGCCCATCTTAGGCAGCTGCTCAAGAACCCAGTCAACCACTGAGTCTGAGGGGTTAAGAACCGCAAACTTTGATTTGTTTTCTGAACCGCCACCCTTGGCCGCCACGAAAATTTCAATGTTATCGCCTGCGACCAGCTGGGTGTGCAACACGGCCGGGGTGTTATCTCTGGTGTTCTTGCGCTCACCTACGGGGTTAGCCACAATTGAGGCCCTGAGGGGATTTATTTCGCTGGTATAGGCGGCCCGTACAGCATCGTCAACGATGCTCTGTAAATCGCGCTCGCTGTCGATACTGGCCTGCATGCCTATTTTTGCAAAGACCACCACAATACCCGTATCTTGACAGACCGCCCGTCGGCCAATGGCCGACATCTTTGAATTGCGCAGAATCTGCGCCATGGCATTTTTTGCCGGCGCAGAGGTCTCTTTTTCGTAGGCTTCAGCCATGGCCTTGACAAAGTCGGGGGGGTGGTACATGGCGATAAACTGTAGAGCATCTGTGATGCTCTGAATAATGGTCTGTTCAGAAAACTTTTTCATGGTTTTTAACAAGGCCTAAGATATTTCTGAGGCAGCAACCATTTCTTTAAGGGCCTTGCGTAATACCTTACCATTTCGCGTTCGCGGAAAATTATCGCTGAAAAGAATCTTTTTGGGCACCTTGTAGGCCGCTACCCGCTCTTTAAGAAAGGCCAGTAACTCTTCGTCTGTGGTTTTCTCTGCCTGATGCCGTATCACCACAGCTACCAGCAGGGTTTTATCGGCCGAGATTTCTTGACCCACGACAACCGCGTCTGCCACGTTATCGTGGTCTTTTAATACCTTTTCGATTTCAAAGGGCGAAACTCGAAAACCAAAGGTGTTGATAATGTCGTCTCTGCGCCCCAGAAAGAAAATATAACCGTCTGAGTCTTGAATGGCATAGTCACCGGTGAGAAACCAGTCACCTTTTTCATGCTGCGCTTGTTCTTCGGGCCTGTTCCAGTATTTGATAAAAATGCCCGGGTCTTGTTTTGAGATGGCAATCATACCTTCATCGCCGGCGGCAGTTTCGCCGCCATCTGCGTTGATCAGTTTTACTTTATGCCCTGGCTGAATTTTGCCGGTAGCGCCTGCCCGCAGTTCTTCATAGGGCGACTGAGAAATGTAGTATGAAACTTCTGACATGCCAAGACCCTCATGAATATACAGGCCAAACCTTGAGTAGAACTCAGTTAACACCTGGTCAGACAGTTTTTCACCGGCGCTCATGGCATGCTGCAGAGTTGGCACATCGTTCTTGTTGAACTCTGTTTTCTGCAGAACCTGGCGGTAGATCGTGGGTACTGCTATAAAGGTGGTACACTCATGTTTGGCCACCAGGTTCATCCATACCGAGGCATCATTGTGCCCTTCATATGCGATTACTGTTTGCCCGTGAAAGACAGGGTCCATCATGGCAGTTCCGAGAACGTACGTCCAGTTGAACTTGCCGGTGTGCATGATTCGCTGGGGCTTTTGAAAGTTGAACCAGGCAAGGGCAGCCGGCAGGCGACCCAGCAGTGAGCGCTGTGCATGCAGCACCCCCTTGGGGTTGCCGGTGGTGCCAGAGGTGTAAACCAGGTAGGCTGCATCATCGCTGTTTGTTACGGTTTCATGAGGGGCGGTGCTGCTGGCCTGCAGAGCCGCCCAGAAATCGATTTCGTGGCCCTGGGTTTCGCCATTACCACCGTCTATTAAAAATACATGTTTGAACTTATGGCTCAGTTGATTTTTCAGCCCCTGCCATTCGCCAGCGGTACAGACAATGGCGCTGGCAT
>CAZHLC010000673.1:0-2931 GCA_964532545.1 uncultured Leptospiraceae bacterium
TGTTTTTCTTTCTACTCATCGTGGCGGTAGCTATTGCAGGCCTTGGGGTAATTGTTGTGGTTGAGCGCGATATTCTTTTTATTCGTATCAGCGCTGTGGCCGTGGGGGCCATTTTGATTTTTTCTTACGTGATAGGCCAGCGCTACCCCCAGTTTTTTCAGTCAATTCAGCAAACCATGGCCAAAGAGAAATATAAACGCTCTCTTCTGGGTGATGTCGACCTGATGCAAGTGCAGCAGCGATTAAATGAACTGATGACCGAAGATCAGCTTTTTCTCAACGATGATCTTTCACTGGCAGAACTGGCCCAGAAGGTTGATTTAAACAAACACCAGCTTTCTGAGTATCTCAACGCCAGGCTTAATACCAGCTTCTTTCATTATATTAACGGTCTACGCATTACCGAAGCCTGCAAACGATTGCTTGAAAACCCTGAAACGCCTATTCTAGATATTGCTTATTCGGTTGGTTTTAATTCAAAATCTTCGTTTAATTCAGCATTTACCCGCCACACAGGCAAAACCCCCCGCGAATACCGCCAGAGGTCAGGTTCGACTTGATAAAGGGCTACCTCTTTAGCAGAAGATTTTATCATAACGGTCGCTTTTTCTGACCCAGCTTAATAATTTCAAACCATGATTATTTCAAATGTGCAGGAGGCCTTTTTAGGCGTTTTGGTTTTGTTCTTGGTTTTGGTGGCCCGCTATGGTGTTATGAGCGGGTTGGCCTATGTGGTTTTTTTCAAGTGGAAGCCCCGTTTCTTTGCTCACCGTAGAATTCAAGAAAAGCCCCCCGCGAAAAAGCGAATGCGGGCCGAGTTTTTCTATTCTATATCTTCGCTGGCGATTTTTGGTATGTCGGGCATAGCCATCGGTTTTTTAAACTATCTCGGTTATACCCAGATGTATTTTGAGATTGCCGAATATGGCTGGGGTTACTTCGTTCTCAGTTTCTTTATTCTTATTCTGGCACATGATACCTATTTCTACTGGTCGCACCGCTTTATGCATCTTAAACCCATTTACAAAAGGGTGCACCGAATTCATCATTTGTCAACCAACCCCTCACCCTGGGCGGCCTTTTCATTTCATCCGTTAGAGGCGATTATTGAGACCGGCATTGTACCCATTATGGTATTTGCGATGCCTCTTCACCCGATTATACTGCTGGTATTTGCCACCTATTCACTGGCCCTCAATATCATGGGGCACCTTGGCTATGAGATTTTTCCCCGGGGTTTCACGAAGGGTATTTTCTGGTGGCACAATACTTCAACCCATCACAATCTACACCACCAGAAATTTAACTGCAACTACAGTCTTTACTTTAACTGGTGGGATCGTATCATGGGTACAAATATTTCCACCTACCATGAAGAGTTTGATCGTATTACCTCAAGGCCGAAGCAGAAAAAAGAGAAAAAAGAGCTGGTGCCAGCTCTAAACACCTGATGGTTTATATGTTTACGATCTGAGACCGAGGCCGTCTCAGGTCGTATGCGTTTATCTGCCGCGTTAATCTTGTTTGCGGCTCTGGCCGCACCCCTGTTGTCAGCCGATGATGACCTGGCCCGGGTGGCCCTGGTACCTTTCAGTGATCAGACAAAAACAAATCGTTTTGCCTATATGCCCAAGTCTCTGGGTGATGCCATTGACAAGTCAATGCAGAGTCGTTTTGAATATCGCAAAACGTCTCAGGCCGGCATTGCTGCTGTAACTAACAATCGTAAAAGTAAACCCACTGTTAAGCTGGCCCGCCGGGTTTCAGAAAAAACTGATTCTGATATTGTTATTTATGGTCATTTTAACCTTGATAAAAAGTCGCAAGAAATCGTAGTTTTTACCAATATCTATCTGCGCGATACTGGTAAGGCTATTAAGATTGAGACCATTCGTAAGCCCACTGACGTGACAATCTTTGAGGCTGCCGATAAAACTGCGGCTCTGATCGTAGCCGAAATAAACAAACTGGCCCAGCAGCAAGATGATCAGGGTAAGAAAAAAGAAAAATATGCCAAAAAGCCGAAGGCCCGAATTGCCCGTGGTTTCAGCTACCAGCGGGCCCGTTATGAGGCCACGCTGAACTTTGGGTTTGAGGGCACCATGGGTAATGACCTGGGGGCGGGCCCCCACCTGCATTTGCTGGGGCGCTATTTTTTACTGGGGTATCTCTATGGCGAAGGTGGTATTGGCTTTACCCAGCTTAGAAAAGACACCAGTGTAGAACTTGTTTCAGGCACCTTTACCAGAGCGACTTCTGAGTTTGCCTTTGGTCAGGTCTTTGCCGGTGCTGGTGCCTACTTTATTCTGGGGCGCTCATTTAGATTGAGTGCCGGCCTTGGTGGCGGCTATTACCGCGGTAAGTACCGGATTGACTATGATTGCGACGATAGCTGTAGTCAGATCTTTGGTTTCACTAATGGTGAGCAGGTAAATGTCGAGCAGGCCAGCTGGTGGGCTTACGCAAATTTAGGCATTGACTATTTGATTTGGCACCGCCTGGCCCTGGGCACTGAAGTCTTTTTCAAAGCCTACCACGATACGGGTTCAAAAATTCAGAACTCAGTGGGTCTCTCTTTGAGGTTCAGCTATGTCTTCTAAGGTTGTTTTTATCGTTTTATTGGCAATTCTTACTATCAGGTGCGAGAATAATAATATTCTCGATAAAGAAAATAGTCTTTTCAATGTTAATTACTTCGTTGGGGCTATAAAGGTATTTGTGACCACTGCTACCACTATGGGTGATATGCAGGGTACTGCGGCGGCCGGGGCGGCTGGCTGCGCCGGTACAACCAGCATAGGTGCGGCCAACTGCGGTTGTACCTCAATTGCCAATGCCAATGGTCTTTCAGGCACATACAATGCATGGATGAGCACTTCAGGTATATCAGCCCGCTGCAATATCGTAGGTTTGCTTACTAACGACTGCCCT
>CAZHLC010000674.1:0-2929 GCA_964532545.1 uncultured Leptospiraceae bacterium
GGGGTATTCTCAAGGTTGGTACCTACGACCACAATCTGATCAAAAAAACGAAGCCGGTACATAGATAGAATTTCCTCTTGAGTATTCACCGGCATAGACAAGCTTCTGTGAATACTGGGCGTCGGCACCGCATTTCACACAGATCGCACTGAGCTTGATTGACTCATGGGCCAGAGCCAGATAGTCGCCCACCGTTTTATTTGAATTTTCAATGGGAAAGGGCATGCGTCTGAAATCTTGATCAAGTAGGCTTATGACCACATCGATACCCTGGCGCGAAATGTTTTTCAGCAGATAAAAGAGGGAATAATCAAAGAACTGGCCCTCTTCGATACCCACAAGATTCACATCAGGCAGTAGTTTTGCTTCTATATCAAGGGGTGAATCAACCGCAATGGCTTTTTCACCAAATTGCTCGTGATCTTGGTGGGCCAGATAGTGGGGCACAACCTTTTCAAGGTGATAGCGGGCGTCTTTGCGCGGCTTGAATAGCTGGGTCTTTTTGCGGGCTACCCGGGCTCGGCGAATGCGGCGCAGCAATTCTTCAGTTTTACCTGAAAACATGGGCCCGTGAATAACGGTTATTCTGCCAGCACGTTTCTGCATGGGATGTTCGCTCATATTACTAAAATTAAAAGAAATCGCCTGCAAATCAGGGGTAGTATTATGTCACCTTTGATATGTCAGGCCCCGCTGGCCATCACTTTTTCACTGAGCAGGGCAAATAACAGGGGCAGCATCAGCTCGTGATGGCCGGTGAAGTGAAAACCGCAGCCCTTATCAACCGGGCGGCTGAGAACGTTGAAGTTGGGGCGATAGTGCAGCGTCATATCAAAATTGCCGGTAAAGAACTTATAGGGGGTCTGGGTGACATTGCGGGCTACCGTAAGTGCTTTTAGAAATACTTCGGGTACGATCACCGCCGAGCCAAAATTCATAAAGACACCACCTTCATGCAGGCCCGGTAGCAGGTTGGCAAATATATCAAAGTCTTTCATAGAGGCCGTACCCACATGGGCGCCATTTGCCGCTGGGTGCTGAAAAACGATATCTGTACCAACGCCAACATGAACCGTCACCGGTACATTCAGGTTGTATGCATTGGCCAAAAGCGAATGCCTTTTAAAAAGTAGATCAGCTTCTTCTATGGCACGGCCAATAGCTGCACCATAACCACTTTCATGGTATTTTGCCAGGGCTGAATGAATAAACTCGCCGGTTTCGGCAATCATGCCAAAGGTGCCATCTTCGAGACCACGGGCAACGTCTTCAGAGGTCTCACCCTGGTAGGCCAGCTCGAAGTCATGAATCGGGCCGGCACCGTTCATGGCCAGGTGCTTCACCCAGCCTTTTTTCATGGCATCGATGATCAATGGTGAGATACCAGTTTTAATTACATGGGCACCCATGCCAATTGATACCAGCTTTTGACTGGTGACGGCATTGCCCAGCAGGCCAACAAACCGCTGCAGCTCTTCGGCCTTGAGAATATTCGGCAATGAATCTACAAAGGTGCTCAGGCCTGAACCAGGTTTAACAACTGAAGCCAGATCGTTTTCTTTTACTTTGTTTTCACGGTCTCGAATCGGATACAACGAGACCTGATCACGCAGCTTTTTTTCAGCCATTGGTGGTTAATTGTTTATGTATTGTGGGGCGGGCCTTCTGCAGGGCTGCGAGAAAGGCCTGCTGGTCAAAACCCCGGGCCGCCACCAGAGACATTAACAGCTCTTTGTTACGCGGAATCGGGCCCTTGGCCAGGTGCTCGTACAGATTACGGTTTATTCGTATTATTGTAAACTCTTGCAGTATTGATTCTATCTGCTTCTGTTTAATTTCTGTAATGGCTGGTTTCTGACAGCTGAGAACCAGAAAAGATAGTAGCAGCAGTAATACTCTAGTTTTCATAGTACGTCAATAAATAAGGCCAAAGATGCCGGGCAAAGCGCTTTTTGGTTCGTTCAAAAGCCTGACGAAAGGCTGCCCTGGGGCTGGCCTTTTTTCTTTCAATGCGGTAATAAAAATCATAGTAGAATGCAGTTCTAAATTCAAGTGGTGTGTCGGCAAGGCTGACGACAATGCTTTCGGCCCCTTTCTGGGCAAGGCTGTTCAATAGCAGCCTGAAAAGGCTGGGGCGGCGCGAAGCATATGGTAGAAGCCTCTGGCGGCTGACCACCACCCGCTGTAATGAATTCACCCTGGTAAGTGCATTCAGTGAAAGTGTATTATTATCATCAATTATAAGTTCAGAGTTTTCGCTGGGCCCGGGTACCCATCCGCTGGCAAAATGGGTTATATGATTACCGGCCTTGCCCAGGGTGCGGGTCAGCTCATTAATAAAGTTGCCACGGATAATCTTCTTCTTTGCGAATACACTTTCAACGTCATCAAGTTCATCTGAGCTCTGACCAAAACCGAGTATGAGACCACCGCTGTCGCGACCCATGCCCACAAATAGCAGGGGTTGTTTCTTTTTGTACTCTTCATATGAGTTTCGTCTATATACTCTGCGAATAACCTGGGCCTTATCTGCAACCCGCCCCTGACGCAGGGGCATGGCTTCAAGAGGTAGAAAATCGGCGTTTCTGTAGCCGAAAAAAACAATTTGAGCAGATTTTGACTTTTCAATCACCTCGAGCAGGGGCTTAATATCTTTAGCCAGCGCCTTTAGAATGTTGCCACCACTTTTTGAACGCCCCTCAATGGCTTCATAGAAAAAAGCGGTGGCCTTTAAAAGCTGCCCCTCACTCAGGTTGAGCCTAAATCTCTGTGTCTGGTTCTGCTCAATTGTGGTAGCCCAGGTTTCATTGATTGAAGGGTAAAGATGAATACAGGTCTGCGAACAACCAGCGGGGCGGTTTTTAAAGGGCTGGGTCTGTTCTTCTGCATTCTGTAACAGCTTGATTGAAAACAAAGGCCGAAAGTATTC
>CAZHLC010000675.1:0-2927 GCA_964532545.1 uncultured Leptospiraceae bacterium
AGAAGAGGGCGACATGATTTTCACCCGGCGTGAGTTAGCCTTTGGTGACAAAGTGCCCGATCTTTTAAAAAAAATTGTTCCCCCAAACATGCTGAAAATGCTTGAAGAAAGCCATTTTAACAGCAAAACCTATGTGAATAATTACGAGGTGTTTCCGCAGAATAATAAAGACAAACTCTGTATTTATGGCCGTTCTGTTTATGAAGATCTGGGCGAAAAATCACGGCGCAGCTATGAGCTCAAAATCGAGTGCAACGTGCCCCTGATTGGCTCTATACTGGCAGGCCAGATCAGAGACCAGTACCAGAAGGGCCTGGTAAAAGACTATAATCTATTGCTTGAGTTGCTTTCTGAATAATGAGCGCCCAGATCGGAATCATCACTAACCCCTATGCCGGTAAAAACAAACCAGGCGGTAGCAAAGGCGCCTTTCTACGTAAACTGGTAGGCGAATGGGGCATTGTAAAAGAAACCCGTAATCTTGAACATTTAAAAGATGCCCTGGCAGAGCTGGTTGATTTAAAAGTCGAATATCTGGTCTGTGACGGCGGTGATGGTACGGTGCACTGGGCCATTAATTCTTTTTATGAGGTAGCCAGCGAAAATCAGAAAAAGAACTTCACTGATTCGTTGCCGGTTGTGGTACCCACCAATGGCGGCACTATTGATTTTCTGGCGGCCAAGGCGGCCATAACCGGTGGTACAGAATCAATTGTTAAAGCACTGCTTGAAAAACTGCAGAAGCAAGAGAACCCTGTAGTCATCAAGCTGCCCACCTTCATTTTCAGAGCCCATGATATCGAAAAAGATAAAAGCGTTGAGAAGCTTGGGTTTTCAGCGGCACTGGCCGGGGTTGGGCAGAAGTTCTTCGAAAAATACTATGAGAGCAATAACCCTTCAGCCTCTACCATCGTTGAGGTAATTGGTAAAACTTTTTTCTCACATATCACCCGGGGTACGCTGATTGAAAACTTTACCGGGGTGAAGGGGTATAGTGAAAATGTTTTCACCCCCCATGATGCCCGGGTAGTCATTGATGGTGAAGAGCTGCCCATAAACAAATTCAGTACAATTAATGTTGGTTCAATTGCCATAAATCTGAAGGGTGTGGTAAAACTTTTTCACAAAGCTGACAGTGAAAACAAGTTACATTGTGTAGCCGGCAATATCGATGCACTTGAAGTGTTTCAGAATCTACCCAGCCTTTACATGGGGCGAGATTTTGTAGGTAAAGAAATGATTGAGCGGGCTGCTGATGAGATGAGTGTTTACTCGCTTGAAGATAAGGGTTTGAACCCGGTTATAGATGGTGAAATCTTTGAGGGTATCAAAGAGTGCCATCTCAGCAAGGGCCCCACAATTCGAATGATCAGCATTTCTGGTTCAAATAATTGATCGGTGTCTGAAAGAAGAGAAAAAAAATCATCTCTCGTACTGCGTATTTTTAATGTATATCTGCTGCTGACCCTGTTTAACCTGGTTATTCTCTGGCTTGCTACCGGAACCAACCAGATCAGGCTCATTAATCAGAATGCACTTCTTAACACACGCATTGTGGCTGATCAACTGCTTGAACACCTCGAACCTTTTATTGATAATGAACAATGGGCGAAGGCGAACCTGTATAATCGAAAAAAGTTGAATAAAAAAACTGTAGCAGAGCTGAACAGTAAACTGCTCACAAATACAAAAGAATCACTCAGCGAGTACGCCGTGCTTTCTTCTGGCGGTGCAGTTCTATTTGATAATTTCACAGCAAATCGCCTGGGTAATGCAATCGATGACCGGGTTCAGAAGAAGCTTTTCAGTGCCCTGCAGAATCGTGAGCTTAACAACCAAAAAGCCTATCGCAGCCCCAACCTCAGTCAGGTGTTAGACCCTTTCATTGAAATCTTTGTACCGCTGTCGATGTCGCAAGAAGAAAACATTGTTTTCTACAGTCGTATTGCCATGCCTTCTATTCAAGAAGAGGTACGTTCACTGATTGTACTGGCCATTGTAATGGTGCTGGTTATTCTACTGGTACAGACGCTCTTCGGGGTTATTCTTTACCGCATTATTGTTCTGCCCATGCGCCAATTGTCTGAGGGGGCCGAGGCTATTCAGGCCGGTGACCTCAGCATAAGGGTCAAAGAAACAGGCAAAGAAGATTCGCTGGGCAAGCTGATAAAAACCTTTAATAAAATGGTAGGTTCATTAGAAGAAAAAACCGGAAAGCTTGAAAACACAATTGATGCCCTTGAGACTCATGATCGTATGGTGCGTAATGAACTCTTATTAGCCGAAGAAATTCAACGGGGCATCATGCCCCAGGCTTTTGAAAACAAACAGTTAAAAGCTTCAATCTTTTTTGCCCCTATGGCCAAGGTCTCAGGTGACTATTATGATATATTTGAGCTGGCCGATGGTTCAATCGGCGTTGTCATTGCCGATATATCAGGCCATGGGGTACCAGCGGCACTGATCTCAATGATGACCAAGATTCACTTTGCTGAAAATGCCGGCCGCTATAAATCACCAGCCAGGCTTTTAAAAAAGGTGAACGAAGAGTTGACCCGGGCCATACCCACCGCAGAATATGTGACAGCATTTTATCTGATTATCGATGCCCAGAAAAAGCTGAGTTACTCAAATGCAGCCCACCCAGCCCCGCTGCTGCTTACAGAGAAGGGCAAGAAAGTTCAGAGACTGATCACCAAGGGGTCTTTTATGGGGGTCTTTGCGAAAGCGCCCAGTTTTCATGAAAAGAAGGTTCAATTGAAAAAAGGTGACCGTCTGGTCTTATTTACTGATGGTTTGACCGAGATTGAAAACCCCCGGGCTGAAAATTATGGGCAAGAGCGTTTTGTAGAAACGGCCCAGAAGGCTGCCACCAAAGCAATTGACCGGCAGAAGTTCGAGATAATTGAAGATATAAACTTCTTTCT
>CAZHLC010000676.1:0-2915 GCA_964532545.1 uncultured Leptospiraceae bacterium
GCCATGAAGGGCGTGCCCGGCACAAAGTGAATTTCTTCAACCGGGCTGGTCTCTGATTGCAGCTGGCTTTCAGTAGCAAACTGAACTTCTTTCCATTTTGTGTCAGTCAGGTTTCTGATCTGGGTAAAGATCTCAAGATTGCGGTAACGATAAGCAGCCAGCAGGTCAAGCACAGTGAAACCCTCGGCAGTCAAAGACCCGCTTTCGTTAGCCGGCCTGGCCCCAATGTGCCGGGCCCTGATGCTGCCTGAAAAACCAGCCAGCTTGTCAACACTGATGCCCCCCGCAATGGTTCGCTGGGGCGCCAGGGCCACCGAGTCGGCATTGCCAGGGTTATCTCTGAATTTGGCAGTGTTAAGAGTCACATCAAGATCAACATACAACCAGCGTAAGATCTGCAGACGAATCTCACCATCAATACCCATACGACGGGTGCGGCCACTGGCCTCGGTTGTGCCTTCGTCACCTATCCAGACTATTTCTGATTCAAGGTCAAGCAACCAGGCCGATGCGGCCACATCAAGGCGGTCAAACAGGCGCACCCGCGAACCCCCTTCATAGCCGAAGGCTCTGGTGAGTGGCCTTACCGGTTCAGTTGAGCCACCATAAACAACCGTGCCACGGGCGTCGTTTGAGTGAAAACCAATGCCATAGTTGAGAAATATATCCCAGTTCTTCATGGGTGTGACAATCAGGTTAGCTTTGGGTAGCAGCAGGGCGTCATGAGCCTGACCCGAGGTACGCTGGTTATCTACATTCTGAGCCGCCGTGGTGCCCTGGTTTTCAAGTCTGTCATTGACTGAAAAAACAAAATATTCAGCCCGGGCACCGCCAACGAAGCGCAACCAGCTGAAGAATTGAATCTCTTGCTCAATAAAAGCCGAGGTATTGGTCTGCTGAATCTCAGCATCAGCCTTTGGCTGCACCAGCTCGCGTTCTTTCGATTTAAACAGACTGTTTTTGATCTTATCAGAGCGCAGTGAAATGCCAAACAGCGTCGACTGGGGCATACCCAGTACTTCGTAGAAGTAACGCTGGCTGGCCTTACCGCCGGCCACAGTGCGGCGATCAAACTGGGCTATCTGGTCGCCATTGACAGTATCGTCTTTAAAAAAGGTAAAGTTCGAATAAAGGCCGAAATCATAGCTGACCAGGTAGACACTGGCATCGAACATTGACTTGTTCGTATTCGACTGGTAATTACCAATTATACTATAGCGCTGGGTCTGGCCCCCCTCACTGCGATCAACTGAACCAAAACGTGACAGAGTGCCATCTGCAACGGCCCGCTCAGGTATTTGCCCCGAGGCGTTCCAGGCGCTGTTGTAGCCAAGGCCGGTAAGAGTAAAGCGCGATTTCTTATCAAAATGGGTGGTGTTTTTCAGAAACACGTTAAAGGCGGTGCGATTCTCAGCATTGTCAAAGGGCCCATCAGACATGAACATATCAGCCGCGATAATCGGCTGAAAGCTCTCACCTTCTACTTGAGTTACAAACAGGCCCCGATGGGTGTTGAACATACCCCCCTGATAGCTGGCAAAGTTCTCTTCGACTTTATCAATCGACTTGAACTCAAGGGCACCTGCAGTGGCAAAGTCACCATATTCAACAAAGTAGGGGCCCTTCTTAACCAGCACCTCGTCGTAGACTTCAGGAATGATAAAGTGAATATCAGCATAACCCTGGCCATGACCATGGCTCACCATATTGATGGGCACACTGTCGGCAAAGATAGCCAGGTCAGTTCCGTGATCAATATCGAAACCCCTGATAAAAAACTGAGTGGCCTTACCACCACCTGCATGTTGCACAGCAAACAGACCGGGTACCACCTCTAACATTTCAGCTGGTTTTGTAATAGGTCTAAGCTGCAGATCACGTTTGCGAACCTGGCGGGCTGATGCTGCGGTTCTTGGTTTCTGAGCTCTTACCACGATTTCATTTTCAGAACTCTTCTGCTTTGGTTGCTGTTGTTTTTCTGTGTTTTGTTTTGTTTCTTCTGTGCTTTCTGCTGGCTGGGCCGTGTTTGGTTCTTCAACCACATTTGGCTGGGCCTGCACACTGCTCATGCAGAAAAACAAACAGAGAATTGATGTATAAATATATTTCATTAGTACCTCTTTGTTTTATTCAGAATACATTTTGCCAGACAACCATGAACCCAATAGATTCATCGCCGGTGAATACACGGCTGGTATAAAGTCTGGCTACGAAAAAAGAGGTGGTGCGCGGGGCGAGCAGCCATGGTCACGGCTGCTGAGATACAGCGGAGTGATGAAGGCCCTTTGGCCCTGAAAAATTCTTTTTAGAAATAAACCAATAAGCCCGAAAACCGACAGGGCAATAAGCTTCTCAACATGATGCAGATGCATCTCATCACCATTAACAGAAAACGGTGCAACTGGCTTTTGAAAAGTCTGGGTTTTGCCATGAACATGGCTGTGGCTTAAACTGCCACCGGCATGGCTGTGAAATACAAAGCCGGCTGCAGGTGACGCTGCAGATAAGAAAAAAAATAAGACCAGATAATCAGCAATATTTCGTCGCCAGTCTTTCATCAATCTCGCTCAGCAGGCCCATGTTCAGTATCTGGGCTATTGCGTAAATCTACTTATTTGTCATTGCTAACAACGATAAAGATGGTCTGCTATTCAGCCAGAATACTTCAGATGAGATTATGAATTTTGACCCTACCAGCAGTGGGGCGATTCAATTTT
The DNA here is from genome assembly GCA_964532545.1 of uncultured Leptospiraceae bacterium. Classification (GTDB taxonomy): domain Bacteria; phylum Spirochaetota; class Leptospiria; order Turneriellales; family CAZHLC01; genus CAZHLC01. The sequence continues at coordinate 2,718 of CAZHLC010000676.1, forward strand.
GAAAGCTTCGAGTTAGTCGACGCCTACTCAATCGCTTCGCAACCACCAGGCACTGCTGAATTCAGCGTCGCCCTGGTAGCCGTGCGTTATGATGGCGAGGTGGTGGCCTCGACCCCATTCGACACCCTATTGGGCTTAGAGGGCATGATGCTATCACTTGAGGTAGCCGGCCTGAGCGTCTCAGGTTTTAACTTTCTA
>CAZHLC010000677.1:0-2911 GCA_964532545.1 uncultured Leptospiraceae bacterium
TGGGTAAGCTCGAAGAGCTAAAGGGTAACCAGAAGGGTGCCATTGAGATGTACAATAAGGCCTATAAAACCAATTCTGAGTTTTCGCCAGCTCTTACCCGTATTGCGCGCATTTACCGCGATATGGGCGAGGTGCAAGAAGCCCAGAGTTATTTTCTTCTGGCTTGGATCGCTGACCCCTATAACGAGGCTGCACTGGTAAATATCAGTTCACTCTTGATTGAGAATGACCAGCTTGAGCTGGCTGCGAAAGTTTTATCATCTCTACCAAAAGAGCAGCGCTACGGTGATTCATATGAGCTGCTGCTCTATAATCTGGGTTTTGCCCACTTCATGAACAAAAACTGGAAAGAATGCGTTCAGGCCTGGGGCCCTCTGGTTGAAGGCTACCCACCTTCTAAGTACGCTAAGATTATTGAGGGAATGTATTTTTTGGCGAAGCAGCGCCAGTAAATTCAAGCTTTAAATCAATTGTTTACCAGCAGGTTATCAACCATGGCGCTGATGCCATGATAGGTGCCCCAGGCTTGCTCTGGTGGTGCCTTGGCCCGAATACCTGTAATTACACCCAGTAGCGATGAGGTTAAGAAAGACGCAATGTTTTCAGTGTCGATATTTCTGCCTAAGGTCTTATTCTTTTCGCTATTGAGTAGAATCTGTAAAAAGTTCTGTTTTATTCGTTCGATGTAGGCATCAATTTGGGTTCCCACACTGGGGTCTAATGACGCTCTCTCTGAAGCAGTATTACAGAGCAGGCACCCTAAGCCATAGCTTGCACCCTCGGCCGCCCTGGCCAGGTCTTCGAAAATTGCCTTGATTGCATCTAAACCAGTTTCAGTGGCTTTGTCACCTTCAATCGATGCAAAGATCTGATTTAAGTGATTGTTACTATAATGCTCGAGTGCTGCCTCGAACAGCCCCTGCTTTGAGCCAAATTCAGCATATAGGCTTTTACGATTGATACCGAGGGCCTCTACTAGATCTGCGGTGCTGGTTGCATGAAAACCCTTTTGCCAGAAAAGCTCAACGGCCTTGTTCAGTAATTCGGTTCGATTGTATTTCTTATCACGTCCCACAGTTTATTTCTTGACCATAAGTAACTAATCGATTACTTATCTAGGTAACTGATCAGTTACTTATGTGGTGGCTGCTCAATATTGCAATCAAAAAAAGGAAGTAAAAATGAAAAAAAACAGTATAATCTCTTTTACGCTAATATTTGTGTCATTTCTCACATTAGCAGCGTGCAAGTCGAAGGCTGACTTGAAACAGAAAACGCGCCAATTTATTGAAGCGGTCAACACCCAGAATAAGGCGCAGGTTGAAAAGATGGTCGCTAAAGATTATATACAGCATAATCCGTTTATACCAACGGGCAGAGATGGTTTTATTTCGCTTTTTCCGGTTTTGGCGAAGTTTAAAACCAGGGCAGAGAACGTGAGAATGCTACAAGATGGCAATTACGTTGTATTACACAACATTTGGCACAATGCGAGGCCATTTGGTGCTGATAAAATGGTAGCCTTTGATGTGCTTCGCTATGATGAAAATGGCAAAATTGCCGAGCATTGGGATGCTTTAACTGCCCTCAGAGAAAAAACGGCCAGTGGCCGCACCCAAACAGATGGCCCTGCGATGCCAAAGGCGGCTGAAAACACAGAGGCAAACAAGGCCAGAGCTCGGGCACTGGTTGAAGATATCTTGATGGGTAAGAACCCCAAAAAGATAGCTGAATACATAAGTGCAGAAAAATACCACCAGCATAACCCTGATATCAAAGATGGTTTATCGGGAATCATAGAGGCTGTTAAAGCCCTTACTGCCCAAAACAATATGTTCAAATACACTAAAATACATAAGGTATTGGGTGAGGGCGACTTTGTGCTTACGATCAGTGAAGGCGAATGGAGTGGCAAAAAGCAGGCCTTCTATGATTTGTTTCGATTTGAGAATGGTAAGGCCATTGAACACTGGGATATAATTCAACCGATACCGTCTGCAAAGCTGGCAAATAACAACACAATGTTCAACTTCTAAATGAAATCAAACTCCCTATTTTTCAAGAGGGAGTTTACCAGCACAAGCGTTCAAACCTTTGCTTCAAGCTTCGGTCACTTGTGGGTAACGTCTTCGTAAAAAAGAGAGTGTGAGGGGTTATTAAGCAACCCGGCTATTTGAACTATTTTTTAAAAACTCTAGTGAGAGCAATTTTACTGCGAACTTTTGATTTGGCGAGGGTTGTCTTACCCTTGGTTGTGATCACTTGAATGCTATCACCCTTTTCAATAACCGCGCCTACATATGAACGCCCTTTACGGGTTTTGACCATATAGAGCTGGCCATATTTTTTCTTGAGTTTTGCCAGGGTGACTTTAACAGGCTTTTTGGCTTTGGCCTTTTGCTCTTCTGAATCTTTTTTTGCTTTTTTCAGAATAACTTCAGGAATAGATTCTTCAATTTTTATAGAAGCCGTTTGAACCTGTTTCACAACTTCAGTGGCCTCTGCTGTATCGGCTAGATCTTCTTGTACAACGGCTTTCTTGGCCTCTTCGTTGAACTCAACAAACTTGATTTTAGCCACTTTTTTCATCAGCTTGACGTCTTTCTTTTTCAGCTTCTTAATCTTTGAAAACTTTGATTTCTTTGAAACACTGATACGCTGCTTGGCCTTCAGGGTAATCTGTTTTTTGGTGAGCACCTTGCCCTTGCGCACCGGCGTGGCCACCAGTTGCCCCTCAAGCAGTTTAATGCCAAGTTTGTTTTTCTTCATGCGCACCGAGAAAAAGGTACCACGTACGCCCGCAACAGCAGTAGGCAATTTCACCTGGTAATCGGTGCCCTTGGTGGTAACCTTGTGAAAGCTATAACCTTTTTTCTGCTTAATCTCGCTGATCAGCTTCTGGCCCTTGCCA
>CAZHLC010000678.1:0-2904 GCA_964532545.1 uncultured Leptospiraceae bacterium
GGCACCAGATCAGCTGGTTAGGGCGCAGGCCGATACACTGCTTGAGGTAGCCCTTGCTTGATTTCACCAGGTCTTCTGGTACAACCTTGTCTTTTAAGATTTTCTCTTCGTTATAGACATCGTGTATAAAATGATTCAAAGCCCGAATACGCTGCTTCAAACCACGTTCAAGCACCAGCCACTCATTGTTGTCAATAACCCGGGGTATAATATCAACCGGAAAGATTCTCTCTGTGGCCTGGTTGTTTGAGTAGACATTAAAGGTAACACCTGTGCGCAGCAGCATTTTTTTACAGGCCTCTTGCAGACGCTCTAAATGCTCAAAACCGAGATTTTCAATGTAGGCAGCCAGAGCCTGCTGGCCATTGCGCACCTGGCCCTTTTCTGCAAACATTTCATCGTAGAATTGACCAATGTCGTAGTTTTCTAACATATCTCTTTAATAATGATCAGATGGCTGGCCAGGGCTGATCTTTGCCTGCCCATTAATTATCTATGCAAGTACGATGCCAGTTTTTTTCGCTGAAATTATAGGCCCACAAGTGCCAATTATATACCGATTTGGTATCAATTATCGCTGCCTTTAGCCAGAAATTCAGGGGCGGTATTGGTATTCATCAGCTCATTGTTTTTATCAAGATAAAGATAATTGCGGCCAGTATAGGGCCGCAAAGTAACTCGAAACTGTTTACCCCGGCCCATAATGATTTCAACGCCGGGGTGCATGATATTGCGGGCCAATACATACGACTCAGGGTTGGCCTGATAATTATTAATCAGTATCTCATACTGATTTTCATCAGATTCAAGCAGCCCCTGATATTTTTCTTCAGCCTGCTCGAGTTTAAGTGCCATACTCTTTTCTTCAGCGGTCAGCTCATCTTTTTTTGACCGCAGCTTGTTCAGACTCATAAGAATCTTATCAAGGGTTTCTTTGTTCTGGTGAATGCCCGACTTGAGTTTTTCGATCTGCTCGACCAGTTCGGGGGGCGTGCCTACTGTCAGCCTGGTGGTCGTTTCAACTCTGGCACCCAGCCCGTTACAGATCACACTCTGGCCAGCCAGGGCTTCGCCACCAATGAACTCACCGCGGCCACCATTGAGCACAATTGATTCATGGGCAATGAGTTCTGAATGCATAGAGGCATCTTGAATAAAAATCGAGCCCTTACTGATTACCTTGCCCTGCTCAACAAAGCGGGCATACACATTTGCGCCCGATTCAATAATGCCACCGCCGCGGCCGGCAAAACCCTCAGTAAGTTCAATCTCACCTTCGGCCCGCAGATATACCTTACCCACGGTTTTTTTGATGATGATCGAGCCCTTGGTGGTTAGCCTGAAACCGTCAGCCACAGTTTCTTGCACAATAATAGTACCAGGAAAATCAACGTTACCCGTTGAATAGTCAACCTTCTCAAGACTCACAACCTCATCAACCCTGATGGTTCCCCACCTGTCAATCATGGGCCGGCCCGTAATCTCAGCCAGCAGCTTGTCACCCTCTTCATGCAGGCGCACATTGGTACCCATACGCCATTCTGCTTCTTTGGCATCACGAAAGGGCAACACTTCACCCAGCACATTCTGGCCCAGCTCACCCTTGATCGGGGCGACCTTCTCGGCAATAACAGCATTGCGCTCAACACTTACGATAATGCCCAGCTCTCGCAGATCAACCTTGCCAGCTTCAATCTCTTTTGGCCTGGGTTTGTGGCCGGCATCAAACAGGGGCTTGATAGTACCATCAACCGCATGTTTCGGCGGCTTGCCCCTGGCCACCAGATACTCATGGCTGTAAGAGGGGCTTTCTTCAATCTCAGTCAGCACCTTTTCATCAAAACCAGAAACCACACCCTGCTCTTCAAGATAGCTGCGTACGCGGTTTGCGTTGGCTGCCGTGCCGCCGTGTTTAGGCGGGTTCAACCTGAGAAAGGCAGCCATGTTATCATCAGTTACCCTGAGATGAAAAGTCGTATCTTGAGGCTCTTGCTCGCGCCAGATGCCGATCTCATGCTCTTTACCATCAGCTTTTTCAAGCAATGATTTCAGTTTTTTATCGCTGACACCTTCAATGTCGAACAGTTTAATGCGGGCCTTAATATCGCCAATGTTTACCGGCTTACCCTTGCGCCCCGCAGGAAAGATCTTAAGGTAGGCCTTACCGTTGCGGTTCTCGAGACGAAACGAGCCGTCAGAATTATCAAGATCATCAATCAGAGATTCGGTAAACGAATTCGACACGACTAAGTGAGACTCAAGCCAGCAGATTGTAAATACTTTTATCTCGTTGACAACCAATCAAAATCAACTTCACCTGAAAGGCAATGCAACTGGCAGGGTTTAAGCACATTCCCGGTAAACACTGTGGCTCTACAGCCCTGCGCAATGTAACCGTTTTTTTTCACCACGATTACCTGAAAGATTTTGATCTCACCTCTGAAGCTAATTGCTTTGGTCTGGGGGCTGGCATGGGCTTCTGCTATGGTTTTGCCAACGACGCCCCGCATAACTACCTGATGGGCCGGGCGTTGTTGCTCACCGAAACCTACTTAAAAAACCTCAAGGTTCCCCATAAAATTCATGAGTTTAATACCCCCACTGAACTGGTTGAGCACACCCAGAAGCGTCTGCAACAGGGGTTGCCCACCATCTTACAATCTGATGTGCACTTTCTGCCCTACTATAATTCGCCTCTGCATTTCACCGGCCATGTTTTCGTGGTTATGGGTGAAGTAAATAATCACTTCATTACCTCTGATACACACTTCAAAGAACCACAGAGTGCCGACTTTGATGCCGTTAAACAGGCTGTCTCGTATGCAAGCCCTCTGTTCAGGGGAATCAACAAGTGTTTTGATATTGATGGCGGGCCCGAGCTCACAAAAAATGAGCTCGGCGATG
>CAZHLC010000679.1:0-2900 GCA_964532545.1 uncultured Leptospiraceae bacterium
CGCTGCAAAGAACTATAATAGAATCGATGGCGTTTTGATTCTTGTGGGCATTGGTCTGGTTGCTAATGCGGCCTTTGCCTGTATTGGTACGGTGACTTATTTTAGAGATAAAGAATGGGTTGAGGCGGCTGTTAGCTTGTTCGTAATTGCTTTTATAATCTTCTTAATATTTTCTTTTCTAAGGCGTAAGAAGCTGTTTCCCCGGTTGATGATAGCGTTTTTGGCTTTCAATCTTGTGGCCAGCCTTGTTACTTTTACCATTCAAAAGAATTCAAAATCTGAAGATAACTCGGCAGTGCTAAGCGATTTTCTCAAAAAAGAAGACGTTGAATTACTAAGAACTCTGAAGCAAGCTAAATCAATTGAGCAGGCAAAGCAGACCCAGGCCGGGCTGGTGAACTCTCTGATCGTGTTTGCCATTTGGGTTCCTTATTTTATGACTTCAACGCGGGTTAAAAAGACCTTTATTGTTGAATAAGTGAGTTAGCCAGCTGTAGCTGGCTGCTTAAAGTCTCTGGCAATACTTGAGGTATATCACCCGGGTGAACAGTATTTGCACAGAACTACCATCGCCCAGTCTGCGGGCCAGCTCATAGGTAAAAAGTACATTGGCCTGTTTCGAGTTGTCATAGGCCTTCAGCAGATTGTAACTCTTTCTCAAGCATCGGGTCATCAAAATCAAGTTTGCCCTTCTTATGCAGTCTTGAAGATACATTTACAATACGTGCAGCACGGGCCTTTTTCAGGGCTTTGTATGCTTTCGAGCTCTCAGATAATACCGGATAGTAAATGATGCCAGAAGCAGGCAAAGTCTGAGATCACGGTTTTCAGAGAAATGTATTCAAAATCAGTAACATGTTTAATCAGATAAAGAGCCTGTTGTATTGAAAAGCTGTATGTTCGAAGGCAGATGTTGAAAGAAAAAGAGGAATGTTCATGACAAAAACAATTTTGGTAACAGGTGCCTCAAGTGGTATTGGCAAGGCCAGTGCAGAAAGACTATTGGCCGATGGGCATACCGTTTATGTGGCGGCCCGCCGACTGAATAAAATGAAAGACCTTGAAGAGAGGGGTGCTATCGCTCTCAAACTTGATATAACCAATGAAGCCGACATAAACGATGTTGTATCTCAAATTAAAGCGAAAGATTGTCGCCTTGATGTTTTAATCAATAATGCGGGTTATGCAGTGTATGGGGCTGTTGAAGATACACCGCTTACCGAGGCCAAACAGCAATTTGAAGTGAATATTTTTGGTCTGGCCAGCCTTACACAGAAGGTTATACCTCTCATGCGCGAGAAAAAATCGGGGGCTATTATCAATATCAGCTCAGTCGGTGGAAAGGTTTATACTCCTCTTGGGGCCTGGTATCATGCTACCAAGCATGCCTTAGAAGGCTGGTCTGATTGCCTGCGGCTAGAGGTGCAACAATTTGGTATCAATGTGATTATTATAGAGCCGGGGGCAATTAAAACAGAGTTTAATGATGTTCTGTATGAACCCATGATTAAACGCTCAGCAAAGGGTGCTTATGGCGACATGGTCAATGGCCTGGTGAGTGCCATTAAAACAAGTAATACCAAACCAGGGGCTGCCTCGCCACCCACAGTGATAGCTGATGTTGTCAGCAGGGCAATCAGAGCAAAAAACCCCAAAAACCGCTATGCAGCAGGTAAATTCTCAACCATGCTGCTTGTGGCGCGCAGATGGTTGTCTGATCGGGCCTTTGATAAACTTATTTTGAGTACGGTAAAATAATAGAATACAATGTCTCGGCTATTGTAAATGGGTAAAGAGGTCAAGATGGGTGAAGTAATCAGAATTGATAGCATTAGCCAATTGCATAAGGTAATTGGCTATGACAAACCTTTGCATCCCCTCATATCGACAATTGATTACAGCAGGGTTGAGGTAAATGCTGATATTACCAATGTATCAGTGATCACAACCTTATACAGTATGGCATTTAAAAAGAATGTATCTGGTCAGCTTCGTTATGGTAGAGGCACGTATGACTTTGAAGAAGGGGCTATGATTTTCATTGGGCCTGAGCAATTGATCGAGCACCAAGATGAATCTTCACAGCCAACCCACGAAGGCTGGGGGTTATATTTTCATCCTGATTTGATCAGGGGGCATGCCATCAATAATAAGATGCATGAATATAGTTTCTTCGGTTATGAATCTAATGAGGCTCTGCATGTGTCTGAAAAAGAAAGAAAAACCTTAGAGGCCGTAGTTAAAGCTATTAAAGCCGAGTACAGCCAGAATTCAGATGACTTCAGTATTGAGATTAATTCTGTCTAATCTTGAATTACTGCTGGGCTATTGTAAAAGGTTCTATAGCCGCCAGTTTAATACTCGAAAATCGATAAATAAAGATGTGGTAGGCGAGTTCAAGGCGTTGTTGCATCAATGGTACGCAGACAATTCTGCGCGGCAGCAGGGCATGCCTGAAATCAAATATTTCTCAGAGAAATTGAATTACAGCGCCAATTACCTTGGTGATCTGTTAAAAAAAGAAACAGGAATGAGTACCCAAGACCATATCTATGCCTATATCATTGATCGGGCCAAAGATATGCTCATCAATCGTGAGTTAAATGTGGCTCAGATAGCCTTCAGTCTGGGGTTTGACTACCCACAGCACTTTTCGAAACTGTTCAAGAATAAAACCGGTCAAAGCCCCCTTGAATATAGAAAGCAAGCCTTGAATTAACTTCATATTGCCTGTGGGCGATACTGGATTCGAACCAGTGACCTCTTGCATGTCAAGCAAGCACTCTAACCAACTGAGCTAATCGCCCACAGGAAATACGAAATTTTCGCGAAAGTCAAGAAAGGGTTTTTTGGCGGTCTGTCAAGGTCATTTAAAGGTGGGGGTGGCGCAGAACTGGCCA
>CAZHLC010000680.1:0-2899 GCA_964532545.1 uncultured Leptospiraceae bacterium
CTAAGTTTTTATGGGCCCAGTGCCCGCAGCCTGCGCAAGGGCCGCGAACTCAATGTCTATTCACGGGGAATTCGTTTCAGTTTTGACAAAGGCCGTATAAATCAGGTGATCTTATTTTTTCCCCGGCGGCCCCACTTTCGTTTAAAGGGTTGATTTAGCCTTTTGCCATTGAACTTCCCATTCATCTAACGAGGGGGCCTCACCCCGGGCCAACTGGTCTGCAAAATGTTTTTCGGCCAAAGCAAAACGTTTGCTGAATTTGTCATTGGCGGCCTGCAGTGCTTCTTCAGGATCAATGTCATAGTGGCGCGCCAGCTGGCAGATGGCAAACAGGTAGTCGCCCATTTCTTCTTTGACACGTTCTCGGGCCACGCCGGTGGGTTTTTCTGGTACCGGGGGCAGTTCGGCCCGCAGCTCGCCGCGCTCTTCATCAATTTTTGCCAGCAATTGCTCAAGGCCCTCTTTAGTTGCTGGCCAGTCAAAGTTAACCCGCGCCACCTTCTGGCCTATGCGGTAAGACTTTAACAGAGCCGGTAAATGCCGGGGAATACCTGACAGCATCGACTCTTCTTTGTCTGGCTTCTCTTGTCTTTTCAGGCTTTCCCAGTTTTTGAGCACAGCATCTGAATTATCGGCCCTGCCATCGCCGTAGACATGGGGGTGCCTGAAAATAAGCTTTTCGGTAATCGAACGGGCAATATCATCAAGGTTAAAACGGTCTTTTTCACTACCAAGCTGAGCATGAAAAACAACCTGAAAGAAAAGATCACCCAGTTCTTTCTGCAATTCATGGTAGCCCTGTTCACTGCCATCAAGAGCCTCAATGGCATCGATGACCTCGTAAGCCTCTTCAATAAGATGTTTAATCATAGACTTATGATCTTGTTTAACATCCCATGGGCAGCCGCCCTCGGGGTCGCGCAGGTCAGCGGCCAGCTGTTGAATTGCTTTTATGGGGTTATCAAGTGAAGGGGGCTTTTTCATAAAGTAGACTGGGTTTGCCACACAATGCGACAAGCAAATGTTATTGACCCTTAGAGTTAAAGGCCCGCCAATGCGTGCATGAATTGGGCTACCCGTTTGATGATTTTGCTGGTCGCCTTGCTTTTTATCAGACATAGCTTTGCCCAGGGGTATCAACCCCCCCCAAAGCCCCTGCCAGAGGGCACTGCCATTCACGATGTTTGCAGGGCAGTTTTTGTTAATACTGATGACAAGCCACTGTATAACCAGTGCCGATCGGCAAGGCGCACCCACAGCTGGGCTGAGGGTATTACCGCTTTTAAGTATACTTTTATCTCGCTCAGTATTACCCTTGGTCTGGTGGGTATCATTCCTTATGCTCAAACCGAAGATACCACTCTGTGGCTGGTGAGTGGTGGAATGCTGGGGCTGGGCTTGCTGACAATTATACCAGAGAGTATCGCCGATGCACGGGCCAGCTCGAAAAAGAACAGGGTGATAAACAAATACAACGAAACCATTAAGAAAAAAACCAGTCTGTTACCGGCTGAACCTGTTTACTATATGGGGTATCGCTGGCGGTTCTAAGGGGCTCAGGCTTCGTTAATCAGCGCAACCAGCCTTTGTAGATACTCGTCTTCAAGGTTCTCAATGTTATTAAGAAAACGTAAAAACTGTTCGCGCACCTTGTCTGTCATGGTCACGGCAGCGTGACCTGTTTCTAATTCGGCCCTGACAATGGGCCTTTTGTCAATGGCACCTTCAATGTGATGGTTCTTGAAGTTTATTGAATAGCGACCAATCTTTCCCTCACGTTCTACAAAGTATAATTCACCACCTGAACCATCAAAGAACCAGTGGGGTTTGCCATCGGGCTGCTCGCGCAGAATGCTCTGGTTGACCTTTTTTAGCTCAAGAGCTGAGAACTCGGTATCATACATGTTATAGATCAGCCCCTTGAGTTCAATGGGGTCTTGCGCATAGGCGCAGCCTACATTATAGCCATCTTTGCGCACGATCTGCAGAAATATGGGAACCTCATTCTCTTGAATGCGCAGAGTGCCGGTCATTTTGTCACCCTCTGCCGGCCAGCGGTCATCTGCTTTGCGGGCTATGCCAATGCCGGTAGACGACAGGTTGGTTAATTCAAACTCTGAATCGTTTTGATTAATATAGCGGCACTCTTTAAGTGAGAATGATTTAATACGTGGTGCCCGCTTTTTCTTATCTTGAGACATAGAAGAGACCGAAATTTTGAGTATTACGATGCGTTGTCAATGGCTTTCTGTAACAACAGCGTTGTCTGTCTGCTGATGGCCTCGCGGCTTTCACCGGCCGTAAAAAAATCTGAGATAATCGCATAGTAAATGTTTGCGCCCCCGGGCAGCTTTTGCAGGTTCTCTGAGTTAATGCCCCCGATTAATACCAGCTCGCCGGGCCAGGCCTGTCTTGCTTTTTCAACCTGGTCAAAAACAACTTCGCGCTCGGGTTTCGTCGGGCTTTGAAACATGGCGCCAAAGGCCAGATAAGCCGGCGCGGGCTGGTCTTTGGCCGCCGTTGTAATTGCCGAGAGCGAATGGGTTGAGCGCCCATAGGCAATGCGCCCTTCATAGGCCGTTTCACTGTTCTGTTCGCCAGTGAACTCTAGCTGCATGGCAAGCACCGGCATGGGCGGTGGCCCATCTTCGGGGCCCAGGTGAACCGGGGTAGCAAACTCAATGGCGATATCTGCGTAATCGTTTATAATCATGCGGGCATTGTAGGGGCCCCCGGCCGCCAGAATCTGATCATAGTTGGCCCTGATGACATCTTTATCTGTTGTTTTATCGCGGTATTGCAGTGTTTTAACCCCCGCATCAAAAAGAATCTGACAGAATTCAACAATATGTACGCCTTTGGTGGTGCAGGTCTGCGCGTCGCAGATGGCATACAGGGG
>CAZHLC010000681.1:0-2897 GCA_964532545.1 uncultured Leptospiraceae bacterium
TGGCAGGCAATACCATTGGCGGTTCAAATTCTGCCGTATATGCCTATACCTCATCAGGTACGGGTGATACCACAGCCCCCACCATTCTCGGGGCGACCTCAACAGCCAATAATAAAGTTCAGGTATTCTTCAGTGAGCCTGTAACCACCGGTGGTGGTGCAGGCAATGCAGATTTCGCCGGTAATTACAGCATCAGCCCTGCTATCACTGTAAATACCCCTATAAATTGTAGCGGTGCAGTCTGTACCATTACCACAGATGCTCAGTCGTTTACCACATACACTCTTACAGTGAATAACGTACAAGACGCCGCAGGTAACGCCATTTCTGGCTCAAATACGGCCAATTTCACAGGTACGGGCTCGTCAGGCGGTGTTCCCACAGTTTTCTTTGCGAATCTGGTAGATAGCCTGACTCTAGATGTGGCTTTTTCAGAGGCGGTAGATTTGACTACCTCGCAAGCTGCTGGTAATTACGGGCTCAGCCCGGGTACATTCACCGTGGCTTCGGCTACCAGACAGGCTGACAATTCGATTGTGCGACTGGTGTTTTCGCCAGGGGCCTTCGGTACCAGTACAAGTTATATCGCCACAGTTATTAATGTGCAAGACCTTGATACCAATGCAGTGGCGGCCCCCAATAACAGTGCTACCTTTTTTGGCGTAAGCTCATCTACCAGTGCGGCGCCTGACCTGGCTGCAGCCGACGATACTGGTATATCTAATACCGACAATATCACTTCGCAGACCACCAACCTGACGTTCACCGGTACGGTGGCTGCCAATGTTGATGTCACCATATATGATGATGGTAACCTTATAGCTGTCACCACATCTGATAATTCAGGCAATTACAGTGTTGATATTCCCGGGCCGCTGGGTGTTGGCGCAAATACCATTACCATCACCACAACCAATGGCGCGGGCTTTGTTAGCGACCCTTCTGCCCCAATCATTGTTACCGTAGATACCAGTGCACCAGGCAACCCTGGTTTAGCGCCTGATTTAGCTGCCGCCGATGATAATGGCGCCAGCAACTCAGATAACATTACTAATGTTACCTCTGGCCTGACTTTTTCTGGTGGCGCTGGTGCGGTAGAAGCCAATGCCACCGTCACCATCTATGATGGCGGTACGCCGGTGGGCACAACCACCGCCGATGCCACCGGTGCCTACAGCATAGATATTAGCCTGAGCTCAGGGGCTCACAGCCTGACTGTAAGGGCCACCGATGCTGCCGGCAACCAGAGTGGTGATTCGCCTGCTCTTAATATTACCATTGATGATTCAACGCCGGCCACCCCGGGTGCAGCCCCAGATCTGGCCGCTGCTGATGATAATGGGGTCAGCAATACAGATAACATCACCAACAGCAATAGCAACCTTACCTTTACCGGTGTGGTAGAACCTAATGCCACTGTAACGGTCTATGACAATGGTACAGCGGTAACCACGGTGACTGCCGATGGGGCCGGCAACTATTCTATCGATATTGCGGGCCCACTCAGCGATGGGGCCCATGATATTACAGTAACAGCAACCGATACAGCCGGCAACCAGTCTGCTGCATCAGCTGCCCTCAGCATTAATATAGATACTGGTGTGCCTTCGACCCCGGGTTCTGGCCCAGATCTGGCCGATGCCGATGATACAGGCAGTAGCAACAGTGACAATATTACCAGTAACACCACAAATTTGACCTTCAGCGGCACTGTTGAAGCCAATGCCACCGTAGAGCTCTTTAACGGGGCCGCCTCAGTGGGCACAGTTACGGCAGATGGTTCAGGCAACTACAGTTTTGATATTTCTTTAACTGAGGTGGGCTCGCCCCATGCTATGACAGTCAGGGCCACTGATGCCGCCGGCAACCAGAGTGCTGCTTCACCAGCGGTTAACGTAACTGTTGATGCTTCAGCCCCTGGCGCCCCGGCCAGTCTCGATTTGGCCAGTGCTGACGACAGCGGCACTTCAAACAGCGATAATCTAACTAATGTTTCTTCAAATGTAACAGTCTCTGGTACAGCAGAGGCCAATGCAACTATTGAAATCTTTGATGGTGCAGCTTCACTGGGCACGACCACAGCCGACGGTGGCGGCAACTGGAGCTTTGACGCGACGCTTACAGGAGAGGGCGCTCACTCGATCACAGCAACGGCGCAAGATGCAGCTGGTAACACCGGCTCAGCCTCTGGTGCCCTGGCTATTAATCTTGATACCCAGGCACCTACCCATGGCAGCAGCACCGTAGCCTCAGGCAATAACTACATCGATATCACCTTTAATGAGGGCGTGTACGGCTCAAACAGTGCTGCGAACCCCGTTGATCAGAACGATTTTCAGCTGGTTTTTAACCAGAATGGTGGTGTGGCCACGGCTGCAACCATTACGGGTGCCACCAATACCAGTGGTGGGGCCCTTACCGGTGGCGAAACTACCGTGAGGGTGACATTTTCTGTTACGGGCACGCCCGATGGTAACGAGCAGATTACCGTATCTGCGGCTTCAAATGCAATTTATGACAGCGCCGGCAATGCTTCAAGTATGACTACCGGGGCAAAGAGTCTCAATGCCGCCGGCGTTGTAAATTTTCAAACCGAAACCCTTGAGGCCAATAATGCCTATGTCGATCTCACAGTTGATGAGGCGGCCTACACCAACACCGGCTCAACTGGTGGTCTGGCCCCTGGTGATTTTACTGTTACCTTTACCCAGAATTCAGGTAATGTAACTGGCGCCAGCATCAGCAGCGTAACCAGGGTACCTTCTGGTGCTACCACAGGTGGCGAAACCCAGTTCAGATTGAATCTCTCACTCACCGGTGGCTCACCCGCAGGTGTGGCCAGAGGTGTTGAAACCATTCAGATTTTTGCTGCCAATAACCAGATTTACAGCGCTTCT
>CAZHLC010000682.1:0-2888 GCA_964532545.1 uncultured Leptospiraceae bacterium
AAGACCAGCGAGCCGGCAAAAATGTACTGCTCAAAACCCATGTCAGCTGGCCATGCCACAGGCCTGGTTGGCCGGTACGGCCACATCCATCAGGCGGGGGTTGGGCAGGTTCAGGTTATTCATCAGCTCTGCATATTCATCAGCCGAGTTCACCTGCAGTCTGGGGTTAAACCTTTTCTCTTCACCAATCGAACTGACATTCATGCCATTGTAATCATGGCCAGGATACACCAAGGTGGTATCGGGCAGCTTTAAAAGTCTGTTAAATATACTGTTGTACTGGTCATAGGGGTCACCGTTCTGAAAGTCGGTTCGACCGGTGCCTCTGATAAACAGGGTATCGCCGGTGAAGACTTTATTATTCCATAAAAAGCTGTATGAGTCGTCAGTATGACCGGGGGTATAAAGGGCTTTGATCTCGATATCGTTTTCAAGTTTAATAATTTCATTATCGGTCAAAGTCTGGCTCACACATTCGGCACTGGTTTGTTCACCCATCATGGTGGTGCAGGCTGTAGTTTCACGCAGCTTACCCAGGCCAGTTATGTGGTCGGCATGAACATGGGTGTCGATGGCCTTCACCAGTTTGAGATCAAGCTGCTTGATCAGGCCTAGATACTGCTCAACCCGCTCTAACACCGGGTCAATCAGCAGGGCTTCGCGCCCCGGGCCCGAAGCGATTAAGTAGGTAAAAGTATAAGATTCATGGTCAAAAAGCTGTCTGAAAATCATGATAAAAAGATAATAGCGGGCCAGGGCCGCTGATGTGATAAAGTCACATAATTGAGCGCTAAAGCGCGTTGACAGAGCGTTTTTCGAAAATAGTCGTACTATCGATGTTTAGTGAAATCAGTCGGCAGCAGATCGAAAATGCTATCGAAACCAAACAGGCCCTGCTAGAGCTCAATGAGCAGATTGCCAAGGCAGGCGAAATGGCCGCAGAGGTATTGGGCGCAGATGGCACCATTTTTCTCTGCGGCAATGGGGGCTCTGCAGCCGATGCCCAGCACATCGCTGCTGAATTGACCATTCGCTATAAAGGGGGCAATGAGCGGCGGGCCCTGCCTGCCATGACCCTTTCTTCTGACCCCTCGACGATCACCGCCTGTGGCAATGACTATGGCTACGACCAGCTTTTTGCCCGCACTCTAAGTGGCTGGGGGCGCTCTGGCGACCTACTGGTTGCTATTTCGACCTCTGGTAATTCGCAGAATGTAATTAACGCCATTGAAGTCGCCCGCGAAAAAAATATCAAGGTGATTGCTCTACTGGGTGGCGACGGTGGCAAAATGAAGGGCCAGGCTGATCATGAGATAATTGTTCCCAGCAAAACCACGGCCCGCATTCAAGAATGCCATATTCTCATTGGGCACATCATGTGCGCCATTATCGAGAAAAAACTTTTTAACTTAGATTAAGAAAATCGCTGTCTTTAGGTAGATGGGGCTGGCGGGGTCGCATGGGCACCAGCTGGCCATCAATCTCATAGAGGCTTCTTTTACCAAAGAAGTCGCCGGCAGCTTCTTCTGGCCAGGGCTCTTTGCGGGCCTCACCCCTCATGGCAAAACCAAGATCAGCCAGGCGGCGAATCTCTTGCAGCTGCTCTGGGGTCGCACTGATTTTATGGTCTGGCCCAGGCAAATCATGATCAAGAGTAAAATGTTTTTCAATAACCCGGGCCCCCAGAGCAGCAGCCGCCAGAGCCGCCTCAACCCCATCGGTGTGATCAGAAAAGCCCGTCAGACCCCCGGTTTGTTCTGCCAGCCAGCCAATGGTAGCGAGCTTCGCTTTCTCGGGCGCGGTAGGATAAAGCGAAACACAATGTAGATAAATGCAGTCTGTTCGGCCCCGCTCTTGTATAAAGTTGATGCTGGCCTTAATATCTTCAGCGGCTGACGCGCCCGTTGATACAATCAAAGGTACCTCATATTTCAGTAGCTCGAGCAGCAGAGCATAGTTGTTTAAATCGCCAGAGGCCACCTTGAAGAAGTCAACCTTCAATTCAGCAAGGCGGGCCGGCCAATCAAGGGTCAGTGGCGTTGAGAAAAAATCGATTTTGTTTTTATCAGCAAGGGCCTTCAGCTGCTGATGTTCATCAACAGTCAGCTCATACTCTGAAAAAATATCAACCAGTATCTTCGCCTTCTCTACCGCGCTGTTCACAAACAGTTCAGTGGTGTAAGACTGAAACTTAACCGCGTCGGCCCCGGCCTCGGCTGCGGCTGCGATTAAATCTGCGGCCAATTTCATATCTTTATTGTGGTTTAAACCAATTTCAGCAACCAGGTAGGGTTTGCTATTTGCAGACACCACCCTTGTTGAGGTTGTAAAATTTTGAGAAAAGCTCACCGTTAACTGCGGCGGCGACGTTTGCGGTATTTTTTCTTTCTACTGAAGTAGCGACTGTAGCGCAGCCCTTTAAGAATACGCAGGGGGCTGATGTTGCGCCCATGGTGACTCACTTCAAAGTGAAGGTGGGGGCCGAATGAATAGCCAGTATTACCAGAACGCCCAAGTACCCGGCCCTGGGCCACTGCCTGACCTTTTTTAACATAAATGCGGCTCAAGTGAGCATACAGAGTTTTGTAGCCACCGGCATGGGCAACAACCACGGCCTTGCCATAGCCACCCAGCCAGCCGGTAAAAGTGACTTTGCCGCCACGGGCCGAACGAACCGGAGCGTAAATGGCTTTTAGATCAAGACCTTTATGAAAGCTGGGGCGAGGAAAGCGACGCCAGCCATAGCCACTGGTAATGACCCGGCTCGCTACCGGAATAAACCAGCCACGAATCAGGTTCTTGGGCTTGGCCCCGGGCAGAAAGATATCATCGCCAACCTCGAGCAGATCGGGGTTGACTTGAATATTGCTGGCCACGAATTTTGAAAA
>CAZHLC010000683.1:0-2884 GCA_964532545.1 uncultured Leptospiraceae bacterium
GGGGCAGATCTGCAGACCTATCATATTGAACGCAGAAAGTTTGAGCAGCACAGCCCTGACTCTTCGGCCAGGCTGCAGGTGAATCTACGCAGCCATTTTGAAATAGTTTCATTCATTAATCATGTTTTTGGTCAGAGAGATTCAACTTTTTTTATCAAAGAGTACCAGCCTCTGTTAGCCTGTAATGAGCTTGAATTCAAATTGCAAAAACAGGGTGTCTTTATGCCGGTTCTGCAGGCGGCCAATGAAGATGAATTAAGCGCAGATGAATTGCGCCGTCTTGAGGCCTCATTCATAACAGATGAAATCAACTCTCTGGTGAAACAATACGGGCTGGGCTCAGAAAAGTGTACCATTGCCATATTGTTTCAAACTCTTACCAACCTTGAAGAGTATCTGCTGGCTTTAAAAAGTGAAAATATACCGGCCACTGTTCTGGGTCGCCGCTATTACGCCGAAAACATACCTCTGAAGAATCTCGAGTTGATCGTTCGGGTTTTATATGACCCCTTTGATACGGTATCATTAACGGGTCTTTTACGCAGCGGTCTGGTAGGGCTTACCGAAAAACAGGTCAGCACTCTGCACCAGTCGATGAAACTTTCGGCCTTGCTGGGGCAGAATGATTTCAGCAAAGTAGACAAGCAGATTCGTGAAAAAGTCGAAAAACTCAGCTACCGCTTAAATTATCTTTATGATCAGGTTTTCTTTCTCTCATTACATGATCTAATCAGCGCAATTCTGCAGACTTTTCCGCTGCTTGAGAGTATTCAGGGTTACCAAGACGAAATTGGTATCAGAGAAGCAGTCAACCGTGTGCTTGAGATTGCTAACCAGCTCGATTACATGCTCACCTCGGCCTCAAAGCATGAAAAGATGCTGATGTTAATTAATGATATTGAGAACCTTACAGGTATAATAGAAGAAAACCGCCTAAGCGATGAATTGAACAGCGCCATAAACCAGACAGTGCAGATTATGAGCTACCATAAGGCAAAGGGTCTCGAATTTGATGTGGTTTTTCTGGCCAATCTCTGGTCGACCAGACGCCCCTTTGGGCGCCGGCTGGTGGTAGATACTGATTACAGCAACGGTCAGTTGGCTGCCAGTTATCATTATGACAATGACCTCGCCTATGGCAACCCCGGGTTTACGCCGGCCAGCGAACAACAGAACCGCGATGAAGCCGAGCGCCGCCGGCTTTTCTATGTGGGCATGACCAGAGCAAAAGAGCAGCTGATTGTGCCTCAATGGCAGCCCCTGCCTAAAACAAAAAGCCCGGGCAAAAGCCTGGCAGAGTTTTTTGATCTTTCACAGGTAACTTCAGACGAATACCAGAAATTCAGCATAGCCTCGATTGAAGTTTTCAGCAAAAAGAGAACGATCACAGCAGAAGAGCAAGAGAAAAGCCTGGTGAAAACCGGTTTTCAAGAAGCGCGGTTTACCAGGCCCTTCAGGTGGCCCGGCAGCGTATCATTTATATCAGCCAGTCTGCTGCGCCGAAGCCCTGAACTCTTCAGACGTTTTAACCTGTCTGCCCGCCTGCTGCCCGATACGATCAAAACCGGGCCTGATCGGCCAGATGATAAACCGGTACTGGTGCAGAACTATTTTCGTGAGGCCTTTGCCAGCCCCACTGCAGGGTCAAAAGTTCCGGCCAAGATACGGGGCATATTTATACACCTTCTGTTTGAGAAAATTAATCTTTATGAGGGAACTCTTACCCCAGAGGTCTTTGCTGGTATCAAGAATGCCTATGCCCTTTCACAATATAGTGAGGCCCTTGAACAACTGCAGGTTCTGGCAGAGAATACTCTCGATGGTTACCGGCAGAGCGAACTGTTTAAGCTGGTTCATGAATGTACCATTGTGGGTCGTGAAGTTGCATTTTCAAATTTCTATTCTGAAGAAGAACATCTGGCCGTAGGCTATATTGATCTGATCTGCCTTGATCTAATGGGCACATATTATGTAATAGACCATAAAACCAACCAGAAAAGCAGCAAACAAAGCATGGCCCAGTTCAAGGCCCAGCTACTTAAAGAAAATGAAATCAGCATGCATCTCTATGCAGACGCAGTAAAAAAACACTATCAAACTGAAAGCGTCAGGCTGGCCTTGTATCACACCCCCACCGCCTCTCTGATCTGGTACGATAAATCTTGACAGAGGGGCCAATATAAAGAAGAAAAAAAAAGTATGCGCCCCCCCATTTGTGCCATCTGTGATAAAGACTTTGAAATCAATGAGCGCGCAGGGCTGGTATCTTTTGAAACAACAGCAGATGATGAAAAATGGTATAAAAAAGCCAGTGAACCGGGTTTTGTGGGGCACCCGCCCAATCAAGACTGGTTCTGCGCAGAGCATTACCAGGCTGCTCAAGCATGCAACACAAAACGCTGTCTGAGGCTCTGAAAATTATCAGAGACAACGAAAACTAATCATTTGTTTCTTAAACGTGAAAGGGCCACATCGGTGATACCCAGGTATGCAGCGATATGATACTGAGCTATGCGACTCGAAAGCCCCGGATACTCATTTAGAAAAGAATTATAGCGGGTACGGGCGTCTTCAGTAAGAAACTGCTTTTCTCTACGTGATTTTTTGGCAGCCAACCATTGAAAAAAGCCCGCAACAATGGTCTGCAAGGCTGGCTCGGCTCTACTTATAGCTTGAAATTCATGCAGGCTTGCCTGATACACACTGAGTTCTTCAAGTGCCTGCAGCCCATACCAGCTTGTTTCTGCAGCAATATCACCAGCGACGATGTCGCCTTCGGTGGCGAACGATTTGTTCACTTCTTTGTTGTCATCACGAACAAAAAAGAATCTGACCGAGCCCGATTCAATCAGGTAAATGTATCGACTAGAATCACCTGGCCTCA
>CAZHLC010000684.1:0-2877 GCA_964532545.1 uncultured Leptospiraceae bacterium
AACGAAAGTAAACCTCTGGTAGAAAAAGGTACCCGCCAATACCGAGCTGGTGTTAACTGGCGGTGCCAATGGCTCGGCATTCGAAATTCCCTTTACCAAAGGTGCTGACAAAGTTACAGAGCATGAGAAAGAAGACAAAACTTTTTATCACTACATTAACCGAAATATTGAATTGAGTGTAAAGCCGGCCGTGGTTCAGGCGACTGAACAAATTGCAGTCGAATACTCTTTCGACTATAACATTTGGTCACCCCTTACAGGTAAGGGCAATCTTAGACTTAACTTTGAATCAACAGGTGATATCTCAACCAAACCAGAGATTAGCCGCCTGCAATCAAACATTTATGGCGGGGGAAATATATCGTTTCTTTACAACCTTGCATTGCCTTACACTTCGGGGCGAAAATATCCAATGGGCTTTGCTGCAAAACCAGGGGTTGAAAGTGATCAGAAGGCCAAGTTAGTCAACTTTGTACCCTCGGCTGACATAGTGGTGTCGATACCGTACATAGATAACCTTTTTCTCTTCATTCAGAGAATTACAAATGCCAATCGGCCGTTTTACCCGGCTGTGACTACCTGGGGCTACACCGTTGTTGAAAATATAGAAAAACCAGACAGCCTCATTCGCAGTACCGAAAACCGAATCGATGGTGATGTATTGTTCAACTTTCCCCTCAGTAGTAGAATCGATATTAACTTTAAATGGCAATATCATTACTTTGTAAAAAGTGAAGACTCGGTAAACTGGTATCAGTTTGCTGGTGTTTACTTTTTCTCAGAAGATCGAGATGCGGGGGTCAGATTCTCTTACCAAAATGGCTCGATTGCACCTGAGTTCATACGAGAAGACTCGGTTAGACTTGGCCTGCATATAAACCTAATCTAATTCACGCAGATGCTCACTCGGGGTACCGGGTGAGCGTGAAGCTAATAAACAAAAACCTCAACCTCTTCACTCTTCTCTGACTCTTCACTATATTCATTGTATGAAGTGCCATAGAAGACATAGGTCTTATTTCGTTTGGGTTTTTTAAACAGGTAAGAGAAACTGCTTTTCTTAATAAGTTTGGTCTTTTTAAACCTCTTATCTCCCCTAATCTTATAGTAAATATAGAAACCCTCGAGGTCTTTTTCATCAAAACCGTTCCACTCGAGCAGAACGTTTTTACCCTGCACCGTGGCTTCAAGCCCCGACATGGGG
Source organism: uncultured Leptospiraceae bacterium (assembly GCA_964532545.1). Lineage (GTDB taxonomy): Bacteria > Spirochaetota > Leptospiria > Turneriellales > CAZHLC01 > CAZHLC01. The sequence continues at coordinate 1,205 of CAZHLC010000684.1, forward strand.
GTGGGCTTAGGGTTGGGTGTGCGAATACAAACTGGCTTCGACGCCTTACCTTCTTTATCTTTCACGTTCACCGCTCGTACCTGATAACACACTTGAATGCGCAGGGCAACGCCCTTAGAATCACACACAGGACGCCGCAACTTGCCCACCTGGCCATCGAAGCGCCAGGGGCCCTGCTTGAAGTTGCCCCGGTAAACCTTGTACCCCTTCAGGTTTGAATCAAACTGGGGAAGCCATCTCAGCTGCACGTAAGTATTCATATACTTGGCAACCACCCCCTGGGGCTGGCCGGGGGGCTCACCAGGTGCCCTGAAAACGTAGTTGTCAGTGCGCTGTCGCTGGCCCGGCCGGTAGCTGATCATGTTTGATCGGGGGCTTTTCTTGTTCTTGGCACCAATTGCCACCAGATAACAATAATGGCGTTTTTTACGGTTACGTAGCTTTACCCGGTCCGAATCACCTTTTACAGGCTTGCGGTTCAACTTTTTGAAAGGGGCCGAAATGCCCACCCGCATAAACACATCGGTACCCTTCTTGCCCACAAACTCGTAATTAAGCCAGCGCAGAATCACCGCAGACTCACCCAGCCGACCGATCTTTAAATCTGTGGGCTTCACCGGCAGCGTCTGCAGCGAACGGGTGGTGACGCTCACCACCTTCGAGCTGGCCAGCTTCACGCCCTTCTTCACAGCTAGGGGTTCGATGTAATACTCATAAACCGTGGCCTGCTTAATCGAGCGATCAATATAGAATGAACGATCATGTCGCAGGGGCCGCTTGTTCACCCGGGCAAACTTAGCCCGGGCCTTGCCGACCTCTTTGCGGTAGACAAAAAACCCTGAAATATTATCACCCTGGCCTTCATCGACCAGAAAGAACAAAGTCACCTTATTGTGTTTTGCGACAGTCTTTGTAATAGACACCGCTGATTTTTGCCCCTGGGCAAATAAGGTTATGCTGAAAAGTAAGAATAGCCCGAAGCGTGCCATAGCTCTTTACCCCTTATATCTTTTGAAACAGGTCAGGAAGTGGTTTTTTAAAGAAACACTTGCACCTTTTTTTAAGAAATAGACTTTAACCTTGAGTGAATAGAGAAGAAATACAGTATGATGAAGTAATCGATGCGTTTCTCAGCGATGACCTGAATCAGGTTGAACATCTCATTAAAGAGAAAGGGTTAGACCCAGCAAGCGTTAGAGCAAGCCTCATACCACATTTATATTCGGCAAGAACGCTTGTCTATCTCGTTCATCGTTTTTTGTCTTTTATGACTAATTTGAGCTTACCCACGAAAAGCTTAATCGGTGCAGGCCTGCTGCCCATTCTAATCTTCATTCGACAAATTGATGTAGATAAGATGGTGCTGCTAATCATTTTTCTACCTTATATCTTATTCTCAGTTGCCTCATGGGTTGCCGAACCAGTTTACTTGACTTTACTCTATCAGAACACAAAATTCAGAGTTTTTTTTAAGTCTTATGAAAAGAAAACTGTAACCTTGGTAAGGGTGATTGCTCCATTGTTAGTCATTTCTCTGCTTCATCTATTATTTTTCAAGGCCGCTAGCTCAATATTCTTTCTAATGCTAGAAGTTTTTGTACTCGTGGCTTTCAATAGAATAATTAGTGCAGTGGCAAAGAGCGAAAAGGTGACAATGTTCATAATAACTATCT
>CAZHLC010000685.1:0-2867 GCA_964532545.1 uncultured Leptospiraceae bacterium
ATTACAGCACCGGGGCTGCGTTTTCGTTTTGGCTGGCTCACATTAAGCGCAGAGTATAAGCAGAATTCTGATGATTTTGAGTTCGGCTATTTTAATCAGACCTATGAGCTTGAACGGGCCACATACCAGGGCAGTGGCAATCATGTGCGCATTGTAACCAAAAAAGAAAAACTGAATGATGCCCAGGCCGCAAAGGGCTTCTTTGCCAGGGCTGCTTTTAACATTTTCAGCTTCGTAACGTGGGATGCTTCATATCAAGACCTCTATACTGATGATAACAATCAAAGAAAACGTACGCTGACCAGCAGCCTGGGTATTAATGACAAACTAATACCAAAGGTATCGGGCATCAAGGGCTACTATGTGCAGAACAATGTGCGAGAGCTGATTTTTCGTTCGCCCAGTACGATAATGGGGGCTCTGTTCAGCTTTAAACTGGCCGAAAGTACTCTGGTAAACTTCAATTACCAGCTGACCTTTGAAGATCGTAATGGCGATACGGTCATAGATGGTTCAGATGAAACGGTAAAACAGATATTTATTACCATGACCTCGCCGCTATAGGCTGTCGATCAGGTCATCAATGTCATCGCGCCCCCCCAGGGGGTGCTGGCTGTCAAACTGGTTGGCCGAGGTAAATTTAAAGAAAGTATCGAGCCCGGTAGAGCCGAAAACGCGCTGAATCGTGCTGTCAGCACCAAAGAACACAATTTTCAAACCCATGGCAGATTTTAGCACTTTGACCAGGGCAGCGATGCCCGATGAATCAATGGCCTGCAGGCCAGCCAGGTTAAAACCAAGAGTTTTTTCTTTGTTCTCTTTTACAATTGAGTTCAGCTCTTTTTCAAACAATTCAGCGTTATAAAGAGAAGCCCTACCAGAGAGCTGCACTTCGGTGGCCCCTTTACGGGCAACTTTCTTAAGTTCGATAGCTTCTTCGGCCATAGCCCGCTAATGCCATGAGTCAATGGTACCACAACCAGTTTTTTATACTATATGCTGAAAAAAGACAGGCTGTCGCACAGGCCAGCCTGAACTCTCATTGATTTCGGGGCCCCATGCTGCGGCCCTTTTGGGGTTAAGAACCGGTAGGCTGCAGCACCTTCAACGGAGTGCGCTGCTTAAGCTCACTGGGTTTGGCAAATTCAAGAATGCCATCGTTAATCGGGGCAAACTTAAGAACCGGCACATCGCCCATGTAATCATTGTTCACCCGCCAGGGGGCCTTGGTGCCCTGCTTGGGCATACGCTTTTTGGCACGCTGCAGATAACCTGAGGCAAGGCCCATTACACTTTCATCAGTGGCACAGCCCTCGTAATCTTTGGGTATTACATAGGTATAACCCTTACCATCCATATAGTTGAACAGGCGGCAGAGGTATTCGCAGGCGATGTCTACTTTTAACGTCCATGATGCATTGGTATAACCAAAAATGATCGCGGCATTGGGTACATCTTGAGCAAGCACGCCCTTGTAGGTGAGCTTGGTGCCAACATCAAGCATCTCGCCATCAATGTCTACGGTACAACCGCCTAACAGGCGCACATCAAGGCCGGTAGCTGTTACAATAATATCAGCTTCGAGCTCTTGACCATTCTTCAGCTTAATACCTTTTTCAGTGAAAGTATCGATGTGCTCAGTGACAATTGAGGCCTGACCATCTCTTACTACGTTAAACAGATCACCATCGGGTACAACACAGATACGCTGCTCCCACGGATTATAGTTGGGCGTGAAATGCTTCATATCGAAATTCTCACCCATGTGCTTTTTCACACCCTGAAGAATCAGACGGCGAATGGCACTGGGGCGCTGTTGAGCTATCCAGAAGAAGAAACGCTGCATAAAGATATTTCTAGCCCGGGCGATCAGATACACGATACCCTTTGGTAGAAACCGGTTCATACCGGCAGACATCTCATCGTTTGAAGGAATTGAAACGATATAGGTGGGTGAACGCTGCAGCATGGTCACATGCTCTGCCTTACCAGCCATGGCAGGCACCAGGGTAATAGCGGTGGCGCCACTGCCGATGATTACAACTTTTTTACCGCTGTAATCGAGGTCTTTGGGCCAGTGCTGGGGATGAATAATATCGCCCTTAAAACTTTTTTCACCGGCAAATTCTGGTTTGTAACCCTTGTCGTAATTGTAATAACCTGAGGCATTAATAATAAAATCAGCTGTATAAACTTCTTCTTTATCAGTTTCTTCGTTTAAGACGTTGATCGTCCATAATCCGCGTTCGGTTGACCAGCTTGAGTGAACAACCTTGCGGCCGAAACGAATCTTCTTATCGACGCCATATTCTTTGGCCGTATCAATAACGTATTGCTTAATGGCGGGCCCATCGGCCAGCACCTTGGTGCCCTGCCAGGGGCGAAACGCATAACCAAAAGTATACATATCAGAATCAGAGCGAATACCGGGGTAGCGAAATAGATCCCACGTACCCCCCATGTCTTTGCGTCGCTCTAATATGGCGAAATTCTTCTTTTTGGCGTTCATTGTTAAATGGCAGCCTGCGCCTACGCCAGAGACCCCAGCGCCAACGATAATTACATCAAAATGTTGTTCTTTCATTCAGATACCCTGTCTTTTCGAATTAAAATATCCACACACCATGTGGCATTATGAAGGCTAAATTAGCAAGAAAATTCACTCTTTTCGGCCAGATCTATAAAAAGAGACATGCACAATGATCATATGACACCCTTTTTTCTGCGGTGCATACTGACTCAAATGTCAGAAAAGAGACAGTATTTGCCCCAGAATCACTTCATCTCGTTCATCATTTTCTGCATTTGCTTGAAAGAAACATTTTTTTTATGAGTTGCAATAGACCACTTGAAACCAAAGGGGTCTA
>CAZHLC010000686.1:0-2867 GCA_964532545.1 uncultured Leptospiraceae bacterium
TGCAACCACTCAACCTGGTAGCCCGAAGCACCGGCAACGTTTTTAAATTTGAAAACCACCTTCTTCTGTGCGGCCTGGCCGAACAGAAGGGTGGTTAATAAAAAACTTAGAAAAAGTGTAAGTAATTGCCTCATTGTTCAGGGGTCGGTGGTGGTAACAATGCAAAAGGCTGCTGTGGTGGCTCACCTTTTTTTACCATGGTTGCCTGCCCTTCTTTGACAGCTACTGTCTGGCCTTCTGCTGATACAGCAACTTCGCCCTCAAGGCAGCCAAGGCGGGTAGCATCATTCTCATCAACCATCATGAAAAAGTCGGTGCCGCGCACCCCCGCAACGGCGGTGGGCGATTGTACTCTGAAACCATCGCGTTTGGCACCCCGTACAAAGGCATGCAGGCTGCCCTTTTTCAGCAGCAATGAAGTGCCTGTTGATTTCTTGCTCAGGCGTTTACTGATGAGCAGATATGTTTTCGGGTTTATGGTAATACGGCTTTTATTTTTCAGGGCCAGTTTGGCCTTGCTACGTTTACCGGTTTTGAGGGCGTCGCGGGCATAAAGGCCCTGACGAATTTTGGCGCGCTTCCATTTTAGTTTTTTGCGTTCTTTAATCATCACGCTGCCGGTTTTAAAGATAACCTGGGCCTGGGGCTTCTTGGCCAGAAAATCGGGCAGCTTGAGTTTACGCCCGGGGTAAATCAGGTTCGGGTTGGCGATCTTGTTGTATTTCAAAAGCTCGCGCCAGCGCTTGGGATCATCAAGGTATTTCTTGGCGATCTTGGTGAGGGTCTCGCCTCTCTTTACAGTTATTATACGGTCAGCGAAGGCCGCTGTGGTTAACATAATGAATATCAATGCATATCTCATTTATTTAAGATAGGTGTTGAATACGAAACTGTCAATCAATATTTGAAAAAGTGGCCTTTTCGACCCGCCCCTGATTTTACTCGACAAACCACCCTTCTTAATCGATGTATAGGCATGGCCTGGCAGTCGAAAACCCGTATTGGAGGTATTCCGTTGGTGTCTGTTGGTGGTTATGCCCGGGGCTTTATCTCGATTGGCTTCATGGGTATTGGTGTGATTAACTTCAGCCAGTTTGGTATGGGTATTATTTCTTTTAACCAGTTCGGCGCTGGTATTATCAGTATTGCCCAGTTTGGTATCGGTGAAATTGTGATCGGGCAGTTTGCTGTGGGCATTCTGGCGGCGGTGGGCCAGTTCGCTCTGGGGTTCGCCGTCGGTGGCGCTGCAGGGTTTGGTTATTATGATCTCACGGCCTTTGATTTCTTAGACCAGTTTGTAGCCATGGGCCAGGCAATCATATCTGAACCGCTGCCCATGGCTCTCTGGGGTACCGTGTGGTTGGTTGGGGTGTACTATTATTTCAGGTTTATTTTGAAAATAATCAGGGCAGGTGTTAATCAATAGTTTAAAACAGAGACCGCCTTGATCAATGCCCAAACCCTGCTGCCTTCTTTCAGTTTGAGTGACTTTACAGAAGCCTGGGTTAGCAGGGCCCAGAGCCCGTTGCCGATATCAATTTTTACCAGAGACTCATAGTCGTTGATACTGTTAACCTCAAGTACTTTTGTCTCAAATACATTTTGAAACGAACTGCGCCCAGGTTTGCCCAGCGCCAGCCCCACATCATCAGCTTTGATAAGAAGGCGACATGGCCCCTCTGGTATTCTTCTGGCGATTTTAAATTTCTGCGGGCTGATTTCGGTAAGATTTGCCCTGGTCTTGTTAGCCCGGCCATCAAAAAGTGAATAATAAGATGCGCTGCTCAGCCTTCGCAGGCTGCTATAGTCGGCAAGCAGGCTGGCCGGGCTGCCTTCACTCACCTTATGGCCATTTTCAATTAAAACCATGTGATCAGCCAGGGCCAGCACTTCTTCAAGCAGGTGGCTGACTAATAAAACCAGAATCTTTTGCTGGCGGGTGTAAGATAACAGGCGGGGCAAAAGAGCCGCTTTGCGCCGGCTATCAAGAGAGTTCAGTGCTTCATCAAGAATTAATAAGCGGGGTGAGCTGAGCAGGGCCCGACCTATGGCCACCAGCTGGGCCTGCCCACCTGAGAGGGCCGTAGTTTTGAGGTTAAGTAAATCACTGATTTCAAGCAGGGTAACAATTTCTGCCAGTTTGTTTTCGTTCTTTGCCCCATAGAGAAGATTTCTTTTAACAGACAAGTGTCTGAATAAGCGGGTATCTTGAAAAACAAGACCAGGTTTGCGCCGGTGTGCTGGTTCATTGAGTTTCTTTTCTTTGTGATAGAGAAGATCATCGTCGATGCTGATAAAGCCACCGTCGGGTTTTTTCAGGCCGGCGATCATCTCAACCAATGAGCTTTTGCCCGCCCCGGTGGGCCCAAACAATGCCAGCACGCCCTTGCCCTCATATTTAAAAGATATATTGATGAGAAAATCGCCCTGCTTCTTAATCAGCTTTAAATCAAGCATGGTTATACCTTTTTCGCAAAAGGGCTGTAAGAAAAATCGCTGCTATCGATAAGACCACTGATATAATACACAATCGCAGGGCGTCACCCTCGCTGCCCGGTATCTGAATCAACGAATAGATGGCCAATGGTAACGTCTGGCTCTCACCGGGAATATTAGATGCAAAGGTGATGGTAGCCCCGAACTCACCCAGACTGCGGGCAAACCCCAGTATCAGACCACTGATGACTGAGGGCATGGCCAGGGGCAAGGTGATTGTAAAAAAACGTTTTAGAAACGATGCCCCGAGGGTTGCTGCAGCCTGTTCAAACCTGCGGTCAGTCGCTTCAATGCCGGCTCGAATAGAACTCAATACAAGGGGAAAGCTGATCACCGCGGCGGCCAGGGCCGCGCCTTTGTAATTGAAGATA
>CAZHLC010000687.1:0-1361 GCA_964532545.1 uncultured Leptospiraceae bacterium
TACCGCAGTTTGCAGGCAAACTGCTTCGAGCGGCTGCGCCGACCGACAATTTGCGATAATACGCATTGATTGTTTTGTTCATGGCGTGAATTTCCCGTATTTGAATTCATTGCGAAACATAACTCAAAAAACAATTGTTGCCTGCAAAATCAAATCGGGCGTATCGCAGTTTGCTACGCAAACTGCTTTGGCGTTTCACGACCCCCGATTTGACCCTTGGGGCTTTTTTGTCTTTGCCTCGCAATAAATTCCCGTATTTGATAACCTATTGGTTATCAAATACTTTGCCCAATTTATATGCATTCTCAAGGCAATTTGCGAGGCCAATACCCTGGTAGTTCCAGCCCAGTAGGTGCAGGCCGGGGTAGTCTTGCAGCATGGTATCGAGTTCGCTTTTCCATTCTGAGAAGCCGTTGAAATAGCGGGGAATGCCCGGGCTATGGCGGGCCACTTTGCTGAATTCGGGGTCGGCTTTGAGGCCATAGGCCCGCTTGAGGCCTTCTTTGGCCATGGCCACCACCTCGTCATCGTCGAACAGCTTGGTATCGCCGGCGATCATGGTTTTGGTCAAGAAGGTCTTTTTGTCAGCCTTATGGGGAAATATATTGCTTGAAAACAGGGTGCCCAGCATTGAGATTTTCTCTTTGCGCGGTACTAGAAACCCAAAGCCATCGGTACTGAATTTTTTGCGGTTGAAGGCCATGTGCACCACCGTAATGGGCGAGTACTGGGCCTTGCTCAGGTGGGTGGCCACTTCTTTTTTGTAATCTTTAAAAAGGGCCCCCAGCTCAGTGGGGTTGCAGGTAAAAATGACCTTATTAAAGGGGCCGTATTTCTGGCTTTTAGTCTGCAGATAATATTCTTTGTTCTGGCTTGAAATGCGGCTTACCTTGACTGATTCAATTTTGGCAGCCGAGCTTTTGAGTTCTTCGCGCAGAGCGTCGGTGAGAGTTTGCAGGCCGCCTTTGAAAGTGTAGAGGCCTTTTTCAAATTTAGGGTCGATGGTTCCCAATTCATTTTGCCAGTAGGCGGCTTTTTCTGCGCCCAGCTTTTTGACCAGTTTCATTAACGAGAGTTTGTTGGTTGATTTTTCATTTTCAACGATGGCCTCAAATAAATCAGGAAAGGCCGCCGCAAACTCAAGGTCTTCGGCCTCAGTGCCCCAGACGCCGCGGCCCAGGCTTGAGGCGAAGTATTCAGCAAACTGCTGGCCAAACACGTGTTTGCAGGCATCAAACAGGCTGATACCTTTCCACAAAGAGTAGCTTTTGCGTAGGGCCAGAAACACCTTGATCTTGGCCGGAAAAAACAAAATAGAATTAAAAGAAAAAATGGAGGAAATGACCGCAATTAAAAATGCG
>CAZHLC010000687.1:1371-2860 GCA_964532545.1 uncultured Leptospiraceae bacterium
CATGGGCCCGGTAGGAAATTTTACAATGCGCCCGTCTTTCACCAGAAAGCGTTTGGCAGCCGCTGAATCGGCCTTGACTAACTGGTCTGTAAGGTTTAAATCTGCGGCAATTTTATGCAGCAGCTGGTTGCGGGCCTGGTAGGTTTCGGGGCCATGCTCTAGTACAAGGTCGCCTTCTTTCTGTGAGCTCACAGCCCCGCCAAAGGCCTGGGCCTCAAACAGGGTTATGTTGGCGGCATCAATCTTGTTTTGCAGAAAATGCGCCAGGCTGAGGCCAGAAATTCCCCCGCCTACAATGGCAACTTTTGACATGAGTCAGGGCGGCGTTAAAATGGCCGGTGTAAAGGAATATAAGCAAAATGGCTGGTCAGCCTGTCTCAACATCGTATATTCTATCATGGCCGAAAATGAAGAAGACTTCTTGCTTGAAGAAGTCGATCAAACCAGTAAAAAAACACAATCTCATGATGATGTTTCTTACGACCCTTCAGCAATGCTGAGCTTTGAGCAGATCAAAGAGCTCGATGAAAAATACGTTCTGCCCACCTATGGGCGTATGCCCGTGGCCTTTCGCTATGGCTCGGGCGAGTTTCTCTACGATGCCGAGGGGGTTGAATATATCGATTTTCTCAGCGGAATCGCAGTCAATAATGTAGGCCATTCTCATGCTGATATTATCGAAGGCCTGAATCGCCAGGCTGATCTGCTGTGGCATACCTCGAATCTTTTCTATAACCAGCAACAGGCCCAGCTGGCCAGGGCCATGATTGAGATTACCTTTCCGGGTAAGGTGTTTTTCTGCAATTCAGGCACCGAAGCAAATGAGGCAGCCCTGAAAATGATCAGGGCCCATGGTTTCGCCCAGAGCCCCAAAAGGTACAAAATTATCGGTCTCAAGGGCAGTTTTCATGGCCGCAGTATTGGCTCAATGTCGGTCACCGGCCAATCGAAAATTCAAGACGGTTTTGGCCCACTTCTGCCAGAAGTCGATTTTATAGAGCCCAACGATATTGAGGGCCTTGAGCGGGCTATCACCGACGAGGTGGCGGGCATCATTTTAGAGCCCGTTCTGGGCGAGGGGGGCGTTCTACCCCTCACTAAAGAGTTTCTTGAGCGGGCCCGCGAGCTCTGTGATGAGCAGGGGGCCCTGCTGGTTTTTGACGAAATTCAAATCGGCATGGGCCGCTCTGGCTATTACTACGCCTACCAGAAATACGGGGTTTTTCCTGATCTTTTGACCACGGCCAAGGGGCTGGGGGCGGGCTTTCCTATAGGGGCGGTCATTGTGGCTGATAAACATGCCAATATTTTGGCAGCTGGCCAGCATGGCACCACCTTCGGCGGAAATCACCTGGCTACAGCCGTCGCCTACGAGGTGATCAGGCTCATCGAATCAAGTAAGATATTAACAAGTGTAAAGTCTATTTCGCAGTTTTTATTCGCAGAACTCGAGCAATTAAAGCCAAAATACCCCCTCCTCCGCGCAATT
>CAZHLC010000688.1:0-2854 GCA_964532545.1 uncultured Leptospiraceae bacterium
AATGGCCTCTGTTTCAAATTCGTGACCAGAACGTGAATAAAGCAGCTCGGGTGTTCGCCCGACGAGGGCCGAATCAGCAGAAAATTTAAATAGGTAAAGAAAAGCACTCTCGGTACTGCTACTCAGATCTTCTAGCAGCTTGCCAGTATTCAGAGGCGCGCCCAGCTGTAGATTCAGCTGGCGGCCGAGCACTAGTTTTTTCAGGCTGGCATTACTGAAAAACCGCCGGGCCCGCTCGACCCGGTCAAACCAGATGGCGCGATTTGGCAGACAGACGGCTACTGCCTTGCTCCATTCATTGGGGGCATGATTCTCATTAATTCTCAATAACTCTTCAATCTGTTTAACAAATTCAAGTCGAGAGCCATTGTTAAATTGTTCAGAGATATGCACAAAAACCTGCTGAACGTTATTCTTCTCAATGATTTCTACAATGGGAACAATAAACCTGCAATTACCAAAGTCTTGCCACCCTTCGGGTAGCGGAGTGGCCTCTGAAAACTGCATACCGCCGTAGGCTCTTACATCGACATCAGAATTCTGCAGCAGAGGCTGCAGCTGGCTGAAGATATCACTTACTGATTCGCCTGAAAAGTCATACAGGCACCCCAGGGCCAACCTGATTTCTTGTTGATTGCGACTGCGCCAGAAAAAGGCACGCTCGTGGCTGTTAACCAGCTGATAGAGGTCTAACCGGCCCTGAAGTTGCAGGGCAACACGCCTGATCTGGCCCGCCTTTAGACTCAATGATTCGCCGAGGGCAGCCTTTATCTGTTCAGCAACAGGTTTACCGGTAACAATGGAATTTTCCATCGAAGTTCTACCAAGTGCCTTTTTGAGACATACAGTCAAGGTGAACCTTAAAAGAGATATTGGCAATTTTAACTTGTCTGGCTGTGTTCAGAGTGTTGCCTGGAATAATGTCGAAAGCTGATTTTCTGCAGCTCATAGAAAAAGATATTAATAGTCTCTATTCAGGCGCTGAATTTCAAGATATTACCAAGGGTGAAATTCTCAAGGGGGCCGCCCGTCATCTGGTAGTCACTGAAAACGCAAAACGTTCGCGCCCCTGGTTGACATACATTTTCGGTACGGCCGTCGGTGCTAAAACTGAAGATATGATCAATATCTCAATCGCAGGCGAATTGATTCACGCGGCCAGTCTGCTGCATGACGACGTTATTGATGATGCGTCGTTAAGGCGGGGGCGCCCCACTGTCAATGTTGTTCATGGTAACACCATCGCAGTTCTGGGTGGTGACCTGCTTTTATCTGAAGCGATACACCGCCTGAATACCCTCGATAAACAGATCATGGTTTCTGCAGTAGATGTGGTGAGGCAGATGTCGATTTCTGCAGCTCTTGAGTGGCAACTGCGCGACAACATTAATATCAGTGAAAAGCAGTGGATGAGCATTGCCTATGGCAAAACAGCAGCACTGTTCAGCTGGTGCGGCAGCGCCGCAGCCCTGAGTCAGGGGCGCACCGCAGAGGCCACTCTGTTTGACAAGTGTGGCGACCACCTGGGCAGAGCATTTCAGATTGCTGATGACCTTAAAGACTTTTATACCGAAGATGAAATCAAGGGCAAATATGCTGATTTAAAGAATCACAACCCTAATCTTGTGGTTATTACTGCCGTCGCTGAAGATAATGCTCTGAAAGAACAAATCAAGAAGTTATGGCAGCAAGATGAGATCGAGCGTGAAACTCTCGACTCGCTGGCTCAGCAGATTATTAACGATGGCCATGTAACAGTGGTGTTAGAACGGCTGCTACAAGAAATTCAATCGGCCCTTGATGTTCTAAAAGACGTTAAGCAGCCGGGCCTGCGTGAAGAACTTCTCGAATGGGTAAATAAGCTCTATGCCAGCATGGACAAAAACGCAACCGGCGATGCGCCCGGTCTGGCAGACATCTCTAATTTGATCTTCGCCTCTTAAACTAAACTTCTTTAAGTAGGGCTGCTTTCAGCTTGTTCAGGCTCTGCATCGAGAGAAGGCTTTTGTTTTCTGCCTTCACCTTGATACGGTCTGTTACCATCTGGCCATCTGATTCTGTCTGAATGTCAATGATGTCAAAAGTATAAAGAAACAATACCTGGCTGATATCAAAAAGCAGGCCGGCGCGGTCAACCGTTGAAACCTTAATCAAGGCGGTATCACCGCTGAGCTCATAATCGATTTCAGTTTTGTCTACTGATTGAAACTTTTTCAAAGTTTCAATCTTTTCTGGGTATTTGGCGAGATAATCAAACATCGATGTTTGCTGACCCATCAGAGTATCGATATCTTGATTCAGCTGGTTCAGATTAGGTGTACTGCCCGCTTTGCTTTGTAGTAAAAACTCATCTTTTACAATGCCATCTTTAGATGTTACAACACTGGCCGTAATGATATTCAGATCATGTACAAAGAGAATTCCGCTGAGGCGATAGATGATACCAATCTCATTGGTAGGTATCTCAACCTTGAGCAGCAATTGATTATTGTCTTTGGGAACAATTTCTACCCGGCTATTGGTCTCAATCATATATTTAACCGACTACCTTAATGCTGTATATGCAATTAAGGTGCCACATAAACTGCAGCAACTATGCTTACCTATTAAACAATTTGTTTCGGCCGTGCCAGATAGGTAAAAAGAAAACCCAGTATAGCAGGCAGGCCCTGAGTGAGAATAATAGACCACTTGGCAGTCAAGCCGCCAAAAATTCCTGCAACTGCAACACAGCCCAGAAAAAACAAAGCAACATTATTCTGCCACTTATCATCTTTTATCAGTAGAGCCCAGATCAGGCCAGCTGCCAGAAAACCATTGTATAGCCCCTGGTTCATGGCCAGCACAACGGTCT
>CAZHLC010000689.1:0-2841 GCA_964532545.1 uncultured Leptospiraceae bacterium
AGTTTATCAAGGCGCTGCCTGCTGTGGTAAACAAAATGCAGGGTAAAAAGGCCTCAACCAAAAAAGCAGCCGCCAGCAAAAGCAGGGCCAAGGCGAAACCCAAAGCCAAAGCAACTGCTAAGAAGAAAAAGGCCGTAACCCGGCGCAAATAAACGCTTATTGTTCAACCAGGGTTTTAGTCTGGGTCGCTTTCAGCTGCTTCATCAGTGAAAGACATTCACTTTTAAAGTCAACTGCTGAAAACAGGTCGATGAGCTCATCGGCATTATCGCTGTTGCGAAAGCTTTCAACATCCCACACGCCGATGCAGCTGGGGCAGCCGCCCTGGCATTCGCAGGCCGTTACAGTATCAATGGCCATGGTGAGAAGAGTTTCAAGGTTACGCATAAGCTTATAGGCCAGCCCCACCCCACCCGGAAAACGATCGTAGAAAACCAGAGCACATTCTTTAAACTGGTTATCTTTGTACAGCCCCTGCACAGAGATATCGTTGCGGTCACAGAGGGCCACCAGCGGGGCCATATTTCGCATAATATAGGCTATGCGGGTGAGCACCTGCCCCATAATGGCGGCTGCCGCCTTGCTGCCACTTTCAAATTCAACCCAGGCCGCCTGGGTATGCAGCTCAATCTCAGGCGTATGTATTTCACCCCACCCCAGGTTTTCTGAGGTTTGAATTTTGATTTTTTTATAGAGGTAGGCCTTGATAATTACGGTAATTTCACCCCAGGTCAAATCAACCTGGCCCATGGGGCCCGTCTCATCAATGGCACGCTGTTCGTCTTTTGAAATGATACTGAGCTGTACCTTCTGGTGGGCATCGGTGTAGTAATCTGATTTAATCTGTTTCACTTCGGCGCGCCGCTCTTCCCATTTTAGTTCTTCAACATAGTAGTGCACGCCCTGGTGAATGTAGATGGCCTCGGTATGCACGTGAGTTGGGGCCGCAAAATAATCGATTTCGCCAATAACCTTCTCTTGTGAGGGCATGGTAATATCAACGATCACAAAGTTGTCTTGCGCAGCCGAGCGCAGCGAAATATCAGAAGCAGGGTAACTCTCGTCGGCCCAGAAATAATGCTGCTCTTTTTTGACCAGCACCCGCCCATCAACCAGAAAATCGAGATAGTCTTTCACCGGCACATCACCGAACAGATCACCTTCTTTAAAACGCATCTCGTAGGCCGCACATTTGAGATGCTGCATCATAATCATCATGTTGTGGGGGTTTACAATGGCAGATTCGCCGCCGCTCTCTAACACAAAGCGCGGATGATTCATCAGATACTGATCAAGGGCACTGGGGGTGGCCACCATAACAGCGAGTGCTGATTCTTTTTTACGGCCGGCCCGGCCGAACTGCTGCAGCAGCGAGCTGATGCGCCCGGGGTAACCTACAGAGACCACAGCCCGCAGCATGCCAATATCAATACCCAGCTCAAGGGCGTTGGTCGACACCACGGCCAGTATCTCGCCTTGGCGCAGCTGCCGCTCGATTTTGCGTCGCTCAAGGGGCAGATATCCCCCACGGTAGCCCTTTACCTTATTTTTTAAATGCCAGGGCAGCCTGCTCTGTAGCAGACTGACTAATAGCTCAACCCGTATTCTTGAGCGGGCGAAAAAGATCGTGGGTATTTCGTTTTTTACCAGCAGCTCGCCCACCTGGGCCGCGGCCTTGTAGGGGCTCTGGCGATTGCCGGCTTCATCAATCACCGGTGGGTTATAGAAGATAAACTTTTTCTCGCCTTCGGGTGCGCCCGATTCGCTGACATGCTCAAATTCTTTTTCAGCCAGGTTATGAGCCAGCTCAACCGGGTTGGCAATGGTTGCCGATGAAAAAATATAGATGGGGTCAGCGCCATAGTGTTTTACAATTCGATTAAGTCGTCGCAGCACATTGGCCACGTTCGAACCGAAAACCCCCAGATAGGTGTGCATCTCGTCAATTACAATGGTCTGCAGGTTTTCGAACAGGTTCTTCCATGTTGTGTGGTGGGGCAAGATACCACTGTGCAGCATGTCGGGGTTGGTTAAAATAAAATCGCCCGCCTTCTTGGCAATGCGTCGCTCAGCCGGTGGGGTATCGCCGTCGAATGTGCTGATGTTCCACCCGCTTTGTAGTTTGCCCTGCCAGTTGCGATACAGGGCCAGCTGGTCTTGGGCCAGCGCCTTGGTAGGAAACATAAACAAATGGCGCCCGTGGGGGTTTTCTATCTTATTCTGTAGAATTGGCAGTAGATATGAAAGAGTCTTGCCTGAAGCTGTAGGGGTAGTCACCACAAAACTCTTGCCCTGACTGTAGAGCTCAACTGCCCGGTGCTGGTGAGTGTAGAGCTTCTTAATACCCATCTCATCAAGGGCTTCAACAATCGAGCGATGTAGCAGCTGGTTTATAGGGGTGAAGTCGGCCCGCTTGGCCGGCACAACGTGGGTAGCAGCTACATTTTCACTGAAATTTTCGTGGGCCTTCAGATGGTCAATTATCTGTTCAAGATTCACGCGGCGACTTTGTACTAAACAAATAGGCAGTACGTCAAGAAGAAAGCGACATAAAACATGGCCAGCTTCGAAAAAAGCGACTCTTTTATCTTGACAGGGGGCTATGCTGGTCGTCTAACATTTCTGCAGAGGTAAGCCAATGAACCCCAGAAGACTATCGATTCTATTTGTTTTAATATTTTCTTTGAGTTTTTGCAGCAAAGAACTGCGCATCGCCAGCGGTTCTGGCGACGGAACTTACTTCAAAGTTGCTGAATCGCTGAAAAATCTGAAAAACACTTCAATCACCAATATAAGCACATCGGGCAGCCGAGAAAACATCGAAATGCTGATCGCCGGCCA
>CAZHLC010000690.1:0-2837 GCA_964532545.1 uncultured Leptospiraceae bacterium
TTTTGAAAGCTGGCTCAAATATTTTGACGGTGATCGCGAACAAGTTCGCCTGCTGGGCAAAGAGATGTCGCTGGGCAAAAAAGCAGGCAGCAACCCCTTTAAAAACAATGCTCTGTTTCTGAAGTCGCTCGACAATTCGCTGGCCCTATTTGCGCAGATTTACAATGCCCTGGGTACCATTTCAAACACCAGACTTAAAATCAAATTCTCAAAGCTTGAGGGCTTCTGGGGTGCGCTGCTGGTGACCCGTTTCAAATTGCCGCAGAAATGGCAGCGCCCTCATGAATCAACCATGCTCATCTTCAAGGGTTTACTTGAAGGAATGCTGATTAGAAAGTCGGTAAACCCCTTTCTACACTGGGTGGGTACACCCCTTAACACTGTGACCAATGAGCAGGGCGAAATACAGATTCACCAGCGTATGTTAATCGGGCGCACCTGGTATAACCATCAGACTGATACCTATTATCTGAAGTGGCAGCGTGAAGGCAACCTGCTTGACCGTATTCTGCAGAACCGCCGCCGCAGTCTTACCCTGATTGAAGAGAAAGAAAAAGAAATTCAGAAGCTGCTCGAACAGAACCGCAAGCGCTTGCAGAAGTTCGAAGCAGAGCTCGCTGATAAGAACCGTGAGATTGCCGAAAAAAACCAGATAATGAACCGCGAGCTTGATATGGCTGCCGGTATTCAACGGGGCATTTTACCCGACGTTATGCAAGAGTGGCGGGGCATCTCTTGCGCGGCTCATTATGAACCCCTTGAGAAGATTACTGGCGATTACTTTGATATTTTTTATCACAAAGACAGACTCTGCATTCTTATGACAGACGCCTCTGGCCATGGGGTACCAGCCGCTCTTATTACCATGGCCGCAAAACAGGCCTTCAGCTCTTATATTCATGAATACCGCGAACCACGCGAGCTTTTTAAACAGGTGAACCGCGAACTGGTACAGCGCGTTAAAACCTCTGATTATCTTACAGCCTTTTATATGGTCATTGATAAAAACTACCGGGTAGTCTTTTCAAACGCCAGCCACCAGCGTGCAATTCTGCTGCGCGCCAGCGGTGAGCTTGAATTTCTTGATACCCCGGGCCTGTTCATCGGTGCCATTGCCGATGCCGACAACCAGTATGAACAGTCTGAAGTGCAGCTTCACCCTGGTGATCGTATCTGTCTCTATACAGATGGCATTGTCGAACATAAAAATGTGCACGGTGAAGAATTTGGTGAAGAGCGCTTCATAAAACTGCTGAAAGAACACACCGAAACCGAACTCAAAGATTTGAACCTGATCGTCTTCAGAGAGCTCGAAGATTTCATGGGTGAGGCTTTAAAACGTGATGATATTACAATTTTTACTTTAGAGCTGAACCCTGAGATTACTACCTTCATTCGTGATTATGAAGATGGCCTTGCCTTCTATAAGCAGGGCAAGATTGAAGCAGCTGAAGACATGTTCATGAAGGCCTTTCATATTATGCAGAACGATGTCAGGGTTATAAAGTACCTGGCGGTCTGTAATTTCAGACTGAAAAATCACGAAAAAGCAGTTTCATTTTTTACCAAACTGACTGAGCAGAACTCGGCTGATCACGCCACCTTCTTTTATTTGATGCGCAGCTATAATGCCCTTAAGATGTTCAGCCTCGCTGTGAATGCCGGCCTGCAGGCCATGCGCCTTGCACCCGACGATGGCAAAACCGCCACCTATCTTGGTTTCAGCTTCTTTAATAATGGTGACGATAAAAATGCCCGCAAGTATCTGTTGATTGCCAAAGAGTTGGGTGGTAAACACCCGAAGCTGGCTGAAATTCTGACAAAAACGAAGACAACCCAAACGGCAGGTTTGTAGTATGAATCAGCCAGTTAAAGAAACAAAGCTCGCTGATCTATCTATAGAGAACCTGCATGAGAGCCCATCTCTGGCGGCTATGTTTCGAACCCGGGCCCTGGCGGGTGGTTCAAAGCCGGCTCTGTGGCGCAAAAGAGATACTGCCTATGAAATGATAACATGGAACCGGTACTACCGTATCGTAGCCGATCTGGCCGTGGGTCTGGCCAACATCGGTGTCGAGGCGGGTGACAAGGTAGCCATTCTTTCAGAGAACCGCCCCGAGTGGTCATATGTCGACCTGGCGACCATGTCTCTGGGGGCTGTGGTCATTCCTGTTTATTTGACTAACACTCTTGATCAGCTTACCTATATTATAAATGACTCTGGCGCTAAGGTGATTGCGGTTTCAAACCGCTCAGAGCTTACCAAGGTGCGTATCTGCCTGTCTGATATGCCCAACCTTGAGCAGATTATAGTTTTCGACGAAGAAGAAGGAATATGGGATTCGCAGACTGTTCCGTTGAGTACCCTGATTCGAATTGGCCGCAATGATGCTGATAAGTCTTTTTACAAAAACACTCTGGCCAAAGTTAAACCTGATGATGTAGCCAGTTTTATCTATACTTCGGGCACTACCGGCAAGCTGAAGGGTGTAGTGCTTACTCATAAGAATATTCTTTCGAATCTGATTGCGGCCACCAGCAAATTTAAAATAACCCCTGAAGACCGGGCCCTGTCTTTTCTGCCCCTGGCCCATGCCCTTGAGCGGGTGGCCGGTTATTATTCGGCCATTTTCTATGGGTCACAGATTGCCTATGCCGAGAACATTCGTAAACTTTCTGAAAACATGGTCGAAGTAAAGCCTACCATTATTGTCTCAGTACCCATTATATATGAAAGAATATATACCCGAATTATGGGGGGCGTTGAGCAGGCTTCAAACTTTAAAAAGAAACTTTTTAACTTCTGCGTAACTAATGGCCTCAAGGTGGCAGAGCTC
>CAZHLC010000691.1:0-2835 GCA_964532545.1 uncultured Leptospiraceae bacterium
GGCTTCTGGATGATTTATCGTAAGATGTATGCCTATTCTGCCATCTTTTTCGCCATAATCATGACAGAAAGTTTCCTCTCTGAGATTATTGCCGTTTCGGTATTTGGTCTTGAAACAACGCCATCGGCCTATGATTCGGCCATGAACATTGCTGTTGCGGTAACCATGGGCATGATGGGTAATACAATGTATCGCCGCCATGTAGAAAAACAGATCGCTAAAGAGGGCACAGATCTTGACCGATTGAAAATGCTTGGTGGTACAAACCCTCTTGCGGCCTGGGTCTCATTAGGTATTTTTATTCTGCTTATTGCAGGGCTGGTCACACTTGGCATGCAACTTGAAGAATCATATTGATGAAGCACTCACCCGCTGCTGAGCGCAACAAAGACCCTATTCTCAATGAACTGAAGAGGCTGCTGCCTGAGAAAGCCTTTGTGCTTGAAGTCGGCAGCTATAGCGGGCAACATGCTATGCACTTTGCCTCTAATTTGTCGGGTATTACCTGGCAGCCCTCTGATGTTGCCGAGAACCACGCTGATTTGGCTGAAGCAATCGCCAATGCCAATCTGCCAAACCTTAAGGTTCCCCTTGTACTTGATGCAACTGATCAAAGCTGGTCGTTGGCTGCTGGGTTGGCCGATGTGCTTTATACGGCCAATACCATGCACATCATGGGCCCTGCTGAGGTAGAGCAGTTTTTCAGACATTTGCCTGAGGTGCTCAAAAAAGATGGCATGTTAATAATCTATGGCCCCTTCAAATTTGAAGGAAAATACACTTCTGAAAGCAATCAAGATTTTGATCAAATGCTGCAGTCTCGTGGTTTGAAACAAGGTCTGCGAGATGCAGAGTATCTAGAACAGCTGGCAAAATCGGCTTTGGGGCTAGCGCTGAAAGAGTGCATAACTATGCCGGCTAACAATAATTTGCTGGTTTTTCGCTGAAATATTCACGAAGATTGCACTTCTTTAGAGGGGCTTTTAAAAGTGCACCAGCCCTGATGGGGTGTTCTTAAACCAGGCAAAAAAGCTTTACTTGTGCAATGATCGATGCATAATGTCGCTAGAGATGGCGAGACCTGTTGAATATGACCGGCAGCTTGTCTTAAAAGAAGCCATGAAGGTTTTCTGGCTTAAGGGCTACGAACCCACCTCTATGGCAGATCTATTAGAGGCTACTGGCCTTACCAGCCGCAGCTTATACAATGTATTTGGCTCAAAAAACGGCCTCTTCAAGGCCGCCCTTGACAACTACTACCAGTGGGGCATAAGCCCTGCCCTGGCGCAATTAAAGGCGGGTCGGGGTGCTGCTGCTGTGCGTGAGTATGTGCTGCAACTGAACCGGCAAAAACCACTGAATGGCTGCCTGTTTGTGAATACCCTCACCGATAAAAACAGTGTAGAGAAAGACAGTTTAAAAAAGGTACAGGCCTTTTTTAAAGACTTAGAAGCCACGGTGAAAGAAAAGCTTACCTATGCCCAGAAGCACGAAGGTTTTCAGGGCGACCCGGCGCTTAAGGCCCGGCAGGTGGTGGCCTTTATGCATGGTCTTGCTATTTACTCAAAATTAAACCATGGTCTAGCAGAGCAGCGGCGCATGGCTGCTGATTTTCTAGCAATGTTAGAAATATAATTTTTACTGATTATGCAATAAGTATTGCAAAAAATAATTAAAGAGAGGAAAGCTAAATGAAAAAATTCTTAATCACAGGGGCCAACGCCGGCCTGGGCAAAGAGTGTGCCCGCCAATTAGCGCTGAAAGATGAGACAGAGAAAATCTACCTGGGTTGCCGCAACCCTGCCAAGGCAGAAGCCGCCAAAGCAGAGCTAGAGCAGGTAACGGGCAAATCAATTTTCGATATTGTAATTATTGATGTTACCGACCTTGTTTCGGTACGCAGGGCAGCAGCCGATTTAAAAGAGCCAGTCGACGGCCTGGTGATGAATGCCGGGGGTGCCGGTGGCGCAAACTTTCATGAAAAGACAAAAGAAGGTGTAACCCAGTCTTTTGCCATGAACCTGCTCGGTCACGTGGTTCTAACTGAGGCCCTGCTCAAGGCTAAGAAGCTTACTCAGGTGGCACTCTATGCAGGCTCAGAAGCAGTGCGCGGTGTACCCGAAATGGGAATCAAACAGATCTTTTTAAAAGATTCATCGGTAGAAGAATTTAAAACCATTGCTAATGGCAGCTACTTTGGTGATTTAAAAGACCCCATGGTGGCCTATGGCCCTATTAAATACATGGCAGCACTGTACATGTCTACCATGGCCCGAAAGCATAAAGATATTCGTTTTGTTACCATGAGCCCTGGTGCCACCAGTGGCACCGAGGCCTTGAACAAGGTGCCCTTCTTTAAGAGAGTCATGTTCGGTGCTATGTTCAGGGTAATGTTATGGATGGGTAAAGTGCATAAACTTGAGGTTGGTGCTAAGCGCTATGTAGATGGCCTGCTAGATAAGGCCTACAAAAGCGGTATTTTCTATGCCAGTAAAAAAGGTGTCACCGGCCCGGTCGTCGACCAGGCTACCATTTTTGCCGATTTAAACGATACCAAAATACAAGACAACGCCACCGCTGCGATTCATTCGTTTATCTGATTGAAGGGGGCCACGGGCCCCTGGCTGCGACTGCCTGAACGCCAAAAGCTGCTGCGCACCGGTTTTCGCGCATGGCGCTCAACCCTGCTTTTGGCTGGCAGTCTACGCCACCCCCAACCGGGTTCTAAAGTAGCGACCGAATTCTCGCCTTGAAAGAATCGATAGCCAGTTGCGCCCAGGGCACCTGGGCTCTGGCCCCCGCAACTGCCCTGTCTAAATCAAAATTATTTTTTCG
>CAZHLC010000692.1:0-2830 GCA_964532545.1 uncultured Leptospiraceae bacterium
GTATTAATGCTCGATGAAATAGATAAGCTGGGCTCATCGTACCAGGGTGACCCCTCAAGTGCCCTGCTTGAGGTGCTCGACCCCCAGCAGAACGACGAATTTCGCGACCACTATCTCGACCTGCCCTTTGATCTATCGCGTATAACTTTTATCACAACCGCCAATACCCTAGAAACCATACCCGGCCCCCTGCGCGATCGTATGGAAATCATTGCCCTCTCAGGCTATATCACCGATGAAAAAGTCAGCATCGCCCAGAAGTATCTGGTACCGCGGGCCATTGAGGCCGTGGGTCTCGATAAAAAAACAGAGAAACTCTCGGCCAAAGTCGTGAAAGCCATAATCGAAGGCTATTCGCGCGAGGCCGGGGTGCGCTCACTTGAGCGACAGATTCAGACGGTTTATCGTAAGAAGGTGGCTGCGAAGGCCGAGAAGAAAAAATTTCCCAGCCCGGTAACAGAGAAAGATCTTGAAAAGTTACTGGGGCCCCGCCGCTTCAGGCACGACCAAGAAGGCAAAATCAGACACCAGGGCACAGCCCTGGGCATGGCCTATACCCAGGCGGGGGGCGCTCTGCTAATGATTGAATCAGCAGCCAGCCCGGGCAAGGGCCAGCTCAAGCTCACCGGCCAACTGGGCGAAGTTATGCTTGAATCGGCCCAGATTGCCCTCACCTATGTAAAACAGCTCACTGACGACACTGAATACTGGCAGAATCATAATGTACACATTCACGTGCCCGATGGCGCCACCCCTAAAGATGGCCCTTCAGCCGGCATAACTATGACTACGGCCCTGCTTTCATTATACAAAGGTAAAAAGATTAAACAGGGCTTTGCCATGACTGGCGAGATCAGGCTTACCGGCGATGTACTGCCTATTGGCGGGCTGCGTGAAAAGATTATGGCAGCCAAACGGGCCGGTGTTAAGAAGATCATATTTCCTTTTGCTAATGAAGGTGATTTTAAAGAGCTGCCTGATATTCTGAAAAAAGGTGTCACCCCCCACGCGGTGGCCCACTATGATGAAGTAGCAAAGCTGCTTTTCTGATTTTCACCGATCTTATAGCGGGTTTTTTGACCCAATAATTCACCGTTTTTCGTCGAAAATATACCATGGCCTTTTTCAAAAAACGTGATGTAGAAAAAAGATTTGGTGAGAACTTACCCCCCAATCAGGTGGTCTTTCGCCGTGGTGATGCCGGTGAAGAAATGTTTATCATTCGCGAAGGCGAAGTGAAAATCGTTTTAGAGACCCCCGAAACAGACCAGGTTTTGGCCACCCTCGGCCAGGGAGAGTTCTTTGGTGAAATGGCCATCTTCAACCAGAGTGCGCGCTCAGCTACGGCCATTACGACGCAATACACAAGGCTGCTGAGAATACCCAAGAGCGCCATCACTGATTTTATGCTGCGTAATAAAGAGTTTGCCTTTTCGCTGGCTGCCAAGCTTTCTCATCGTCTCAGCCTGGCCAACAATCATGTTGAAACCCTCATCGGTCTCAGCCGCGAACTGCAGGTATTGAAGGCCCTGGTTTCTTACTGGCAGAACAGTGGTTCGCGCGACCAGCAGAGCGATAAGCTTAAACTCTCTTACCCTGACTTTATTGCCTATCTGGCCGGTAAGGGTATCGCTGAAAAAGATGCCAATATGGCCCTCAACAAACTGAGAAAGCAGAATATCTTATCAGCCAAAAAAGAATCTGATAATCAAATCTTTATTTATTTCTTACCGGTAGTGTTCGAATATTTCAGCACGGTGCAGACCAAAACAGAGAACCCCTTAAAATTCAAACAGAAGCGCAAAATTTTCAAGAGAAAAACAAAAGCACCCAAAACAGCCCAGCAAGACGCACAAGAAAAACTGGCGACCCAGCAGCAGGCCCTTGATCAATTAAAAGAAGATTAGCCCTTTCTGGCGAGATTCTGCAAGATCATAATTTTCTGCCAGACTTTGCGAGACAGACCGGTGGTCAGCCCCTCAATCTCGTTAACCGAAGCCAGGGCCACCCCATCATCAACATTCTGCACATAGAGCGCCCCTAACTTGCCGATGAGAGAAAACATCTCGCTGCAGTAGTTCAAATAACGGGTGAGCTCAAAAGCCGTCATGGTTCGCTGGGGCGACGACTTGGTTCTTTTGGCTCTTTTGGATATTATATATGCCGGATCTTTGGTGAGCTGGTGCATATCGACGATGTGAGCTATCGAACGAATCTCATGCAGAGCTTTGAGAATCTGGTGGCGCCGTAGCCGGCTCTCAATGGTTATAAGAAAAAACAGACCGGCTGAAATCAGCACAATATCATTAATACCAGCTTCAATAAACTGAATAAACTCAACAAAATTCATACCCTGATACTGAAAGCTGAGGTTGCTGATGCCAGCAATGGCCCCAATCACAAAAGAAATAATCAGAGCAGCGATGCCAAAACGCAGCCAGATATTGGGCCTTGAGAGACGCTCGGCCCGGGCCCCGGCCTGGCGGCTGATGTTAAGCAGTTTTGAACAAGTGCGGCCCAGCCCCGAATCAGGAAATCGCTCAGAAATGCGGTTATTCAAAACCGCCACAGTCTCAACGATTTTGTGGGCCTCAAGCTGGGTAGGGGTCACCATGGGGATGTATTTCACCTCAGATGAGCTCGTTGTAAATCAAATTCTCATCTGCTTGCCTACCGCCCATCAGTAGGCTTGCTAGCCTATCGCCTTCCGATATCTGTTTTGGAAACCCATATCGAAAATGGCATAGTTATGCACTGTTTTAAATTTCACGCATATGAATATCCCCAAAAAAGTAATAATTTATAAACTTAGACTTTTAAAAAGTCTAAG
>CAZHLC010000693.1:0-2825 GCA_964532545.1 uncultured Leptospiraceae bacterium
AATATGGGCCCTTTGTGATGAACACAGCCGAAGAAATTCAACAGGCCATGCATGATTACCAGCGTACTCAGTTAGGCGGCTGGCCCTGGCCCGACGATGCGCCGGTTCATAGGCGCGATAGTGGTCGCTTTGCCCTGCATGCCGATGGGCGCAGCGAAAAACCACCGGTTGGCGCCGCACAAAAATAGCAAACAATTGAAACCGAATTATGCCGCTTTTGCGTCTAAAGAGCATGAAGAAAACCAGTAAGTCTCAAACTTTTAAGACAATCGTTGGGCGAGAGGCCTCAAGTTATCGCTTGCTCTGGCAATTTTCACTGAACTGGCTGGGCGTACATTTCTCTGTCAAGAGAATGAAAAACCCCCAGCGCATCGACTAACCAAAATCTGCCCGTCGCTTCTCTTTAAAAGAAGCCACACCCTCAGCGAAGTCTTCACTCTGCATAACTTCGAGGGTCTGCTTTAAAAGGTTGCGACCACCGTTTTGTTCGAGGGCCTCAAGAGCCTGACGTGATTGTTTTAAGGCAGCACGCACGGCCACCGGTGACTGGGCGCAGATTGTTTTTGCCATTTTTTCGGCCATGCCCATAAGCTCACCCCTAGGGGTGACTTGTTGCACCAACCCAATGCGCATGGCCTCTTCTGCATTAAAGGTATCACTAGTGAGAATATAGCGCATGGCATTGTGCCAGCCAGCCCGCTCGACGAATCTGAACGAGGCCCCACAGTAGGGCAGCAGCCCCCTGCCTACCTCTAACTGGGCAAATTTAGCGTTTTCGGTACAGAGATTAATATCAGAGGCCAGCATGAACTCAATGCCTATGGTATAGCAGAAACCCTGCACCGCTGAAACTACCGGTTTGCTACGCTGCTGCTCAGTAAGACCAAGGGGGTCAATTTGCCCTTTGGGTACAGGCAGGGCCTGTTCTTTTTCAAGGCTCTCAGAAAACTGAGGAAGTTCAAGACCGAGGGTAAAGTGTTTACCATGGGCAAATAGAATGGCGCAGCGGGCTTCACTATCGTTTTCATAGTGGGTGTACGCATCGCTTAGTTGGCGCAGCATATCATAGGTAATGGCATTACGCTCAGTGGCCCGGTTCAACCCGATGTAGAAAACCTGCCCCTTTTTTTCACTGGTAATTAATTGATCACTCATGTTATTTTGTTTTGAACGTCCACACGCCATCCCAGTCGACGGGTGGGCTTATCTGCAGTTGCATAATACGGTCTAAAAAGACCTTGGTGGCCTGATCATTGGCATCAAGGCTCTGGGTAAATTGAAAGATTTCTGCGGCTTTTTCGAACTGGCCGGCATAGTAGTGCCTGAGGGCTTCTTCAAAAGAATCGCGCCAGCCCTTCTTCTCATCGTTGAGCTCGCCTTTCAGGGCCAGCAATTCATAAATTTTCACCGGCTCATCTTTGCCCTTGACCCGAATGTTATCAATTTCACGGGCTTCGATATTTTTTTCACATAGCTCATGGGTTCGCTGTGAAATCATAATGCGGGTACCATATTGTTTATTAATAGCTTCAAGACGTGAGGCCAGGTTTACAGTGTCACCCATCACCGTATACCCCTTTGAATCTTCTGAACCAATGCTACCGATCAGCACCTCGCCAGTGGCAATGCCAATGCGAATATCAAAGTGACCCAGTTCAATACCACCGGCAATCTCAGGTATTTTCTGCCTGAACTCATCTAACATCCACAACTGCATAAGCGAGGTATTGCAGGCCAGCAGAGGGTGTCGCCCGCCGGGGGTAAAGGGGTCACCCCAGAAAGCCATAATGGCATCGCCAATAAACTTATCGATAACGCCCAGATTATCTTTGATTGGCTGCGACATATCAGTCAGGTATGAGTTGATCAGATTCACCAACCGCGCCGGATCAAGCTTCTCACTGAGGTTGGTGAAGTTGGCGATATCAGAAAAATACACCGACATTTCACGGCGCTCGCCCTGATCGCCACCGTCTTCAGTTTTGATCAGCTCGTTCACAATACGAGGGTCAACATACTTGCCAAATACTCCCTTGATTTTTTCTTTGAGGCGCAGCTCATCAACCATGTTGTTAAAAGATGAAGTAAGCTGGCCAATCTCATCATGACTTGAAATCTCAATGGTCTCATCAAGGCTGCCCTTCTCTACTTTCTGGGTACCCTGAAGCAGACGATGCACCGGCCGTACAATACCCCGGGTTACCAGAATTGAAGTAAGAATACCAATGATAATGGCAATTAAGGTGAGACCGATGGTCGTATAGAGAATCAGGGTTTCTTGGTCATTTACCCGGGTGGTCGAGGTTTCAACAAAGGCCACGATCTGGCCACGCAGGCCCTCAAGGCGGCTATCGAACTTCTGGCTGGCTTTACGAATTGATCTAACAAACTTCTTTTTAGAACGGCGCTTGGTAACCAGCTCTTCTAGCAGCCTGAACTGGCCCTTGTAAAGGGCCTGATATTCTTTTTCGAGCTCTTTGACTTCGTTAGTAAGTTGTTTGATTGAACCCGTTTCATCAGTAGTCTGTTTACGGGCCTGGGTTAAAAGACGTTCTGCAAGGCGAAACTGTCGATCGACCTTTTCTGAGCTTTCAACAAAGCGGCCCACCTGAGTTTCTATATAATCTGCCCGCCTACGGTCTTTATAGTAACGAAAAACCCTCTGCACAATGAGCTGCTGGTCGCGGGCATTGAGGTCAATCTGGGTGGCAAGTCGTTCAACCCCCAGATAATGAGTGGTTACCAGCTTCATCTGGCTTTTACCTTCTCTCACCATATAGACCGACACTGCCGAGATTATGCTCATCAGCAGAATCAGGGCCAGG
>CAZHLC010000694.1:0-2824 GCA_964532545.1 uncultured Leptospiraceae bacterium
CTCATTCAGTAAGAAGTTGCCTGCAGCGACCGAAGTTTTACTTTCAATATCAGACTTTCTTGGCGAGTATTATATCTGGGTAGGCCTGTTGCTGGTAGCCATGGTGGCGGGCGTGATTGCCATGTTTCGTAATGCCAATTATCGTGCCCGTCTCGAAGAGCTTTTTCTCAAGGTGCCTGTCTTTGGGCAGATTTTTTTCTGGGGTATTCTTGTTCGTTTCAGCCGCACCCTGGGTACCCTGCTTGAAAACCAGGTAAACTTTCTTGATTCGCTTTATCTGGGCATCGACGCCTCTGGCTCAAGCTGGTTTCAGAACCGTGCATCGGCTGTGCCCAATGAGGTAAAAGAAGGTGAAAGCCTTACCGATGCCCTGGGTAAGACCGCAATTTTTCCTGAGTTGGGTCTGCAGATGGTTCGTATGGGTGAAGAGAGCGGCAAGCTGGGTACTCTGTTAAATAACATGGCCGACTTCTATCAGCGAAATATGGAGCACCGTATTACCACTGTTGAATCGGTGATTCAACCGGTAGTCGTGGTAGCTCTCGGGGTGTTTATTGGTTTTCTGGTGCTGGCCCTGTTCTTACCCATGTTTGATCTACCGGGTGTTCTAAAAGGCGGCTAACAGTTCTTTGGCAGCCCTGATGCCCTGATACTGAGCTTCTTCAAAAATTGAAATACCCGAGGCATCACTGTGTGCTAGAAATATTCTGTTATCTAACAGGGGCTGGCGCATTTCTCGGCGCAGCTTCGACCAGATAAAGCCTGGTACGGGCCTGATCATGGCATGGGCCCAGTAATAAAACTGGGCATCAGTAACAAACTCACCCAGGTCTGGGTGGGCCCGGCCCAGGTCGGCCAGTAGTTCTTTATAGGCCTGCTTCGGTGCTTTGCTTAAGAGTTCTCGGCGTACCCTGCTCACATCAGGTTCACCGTAGGCACGGTAATACGTCCATACTGTGTGGCGGGGGCCTTCTCCAAAAAGCTGGTGCCTGGCATTGATGTAGCCAAGACCTTTGCCCCCATAGATAATATTATCCCATGAAAAATGAGGGCCTATTGAATCGGGTAGTGACTTTAAATGAAGGTTAGCTACCAGCCACGGTGAATAAACAAGGTTTGGGTTTTGCTGCCCGGGCATTATGTGTGAAAGCAGAAATTTGGGGGCCGCAAAGATAATGCGCTTACAAACAATAGCACTCTTCTGCTGGTTCTTATCAAAGAAACTGGCCTTAAGACCGTCGCCGGTTTTTTCAATGTGGTAAACAAGCCTGCTGGTTGCGATTTTTGTTTGCAGCCTGCTCTGCAGATAATTGGCAATGAACCCGAGCCCTTCGGGCCAGACCAGTATATTGTTTTCATGTGCACGGGCGGCAAAGTAGTGCACCCCGGCCCAGGCAGATACAGTGTCGAGCTTCGCGCCATAGTCATCGAGGCAGGCATAGTTTACATACCAGAGCAGGCGGTTTGAGCCAAAGCCCTGCTGCTGCATAAACTGACTCATCGAGATTTTATCAAGTTTGCGAAAGGCCTGGTCTGTCGATGAGAGCTCAAGAGGTATGGTAAACGCCGGGCGGCCATCGCGCCCCCTGGCCCGGCGATAACCTGCCATCAGTTTTTTAAAGCGCTCATATTCACGTAAATCTTGATCGGCCGCCCCCAACCGGGGGAACAGGCCCGGCTGCCAGCGACTGTAAAGAAACAGTCTTTCAAGGGGCTCAGTGCCTACAAATTCTGGTGTGTAGCGCTTTTTGTCATAAACGGCCATTTCAGCTAACAGCTCTTTGACATAGATTGCATCTCTGCCAGGCAGGGGCAGGTAATGAGCGCCCCAGGGGTAGCGCAGACCTTTCTGCTCGCCAGAGCGGGCATTGCCCCCCGGGGTTTTTTCAAGATCGAAAATTTGAAAGTTGTGGTAGCCCTGCTTCTGTAAATACCAGCCAGCTGAAAGCCCGCTCAAACCAGCACCGATAATCAGGGTTTCGACTTTCTGCGTTGCCGTTTTGGCTGGTGCATTTTTTGAGCGTAATCTGTGACCAGAGCGAAAGTCTGGGCCCAGCAGCTTTGCCTTTCGCTTCGAAAAGATTTTATCACGCCAGATGAAAAGATTGCCTGCAATGGTAAGGCCGGCTACAGCCAGCATCTGGCCCAGAAATGAGCGGCGACTCAGGTCTTTTTTTAGAGGTTCCAATCGCGGGGGTATCTGAACTCACGGCCGATCGTATACGATGATACTTTGGCAATGATGGGCATCTTTCGTTTAAACTGGGTACGTGAAACCCGCTTCAGTAGATAGTCGATCTTGTCAGGGGCAATATCAGACTTATGCTGCTTCAGGTAATCTTTGATTCGCTCTTTTGACCAACAGAGGTCGACCCAGTGATACAAAATACGGTCAGCCAGGTCATAAGTAATCTGTAGTTCTTTCTCATCGCTTTGACCTTCCCACAGATCAGCACTGGGGGGTTTATTCAGAATTTCTGATGGTACATCGAGAAAAGCTGACAGAGAAAACACCTGGGTTTTAAACAGGTCGCCAATAGGGTTAACTGCACTGGCCATGTCACCCCACAGTGTGCTGTAGCCCAGCAGTATCTCAGTTTTGTTACTGGTGCCTACAACCAGCCCGCCCAGCTTTGCTGAGTAGTCATAGAGCACAATCATACGAAGTCTGGCTAAGACGTTGCCCATTCGTACTTTATCAATGTCAGGGTGAGCTTCAAAATAGGGGTCGGCCATGGCAGTTATTTCTTCTTCGATGGCTTCTACACCGAATTTCTCTGCGATCAGTTTTGCGTGGGCTAGAGAGTTGGGTGATGACAGCTTA
>CAZHLC010000695.1:0-2821 GCA_964532545.1 uncultured Leptospiraceae bacterium
CACTTGATGGCATAGACATCAAGATCGTTGGTGGGCTCATCAAGCAGCAGAATGTCAGGCTCACCAAAGAGGGCCTGGGCCAGCAGCACCTTGACCTTTTCGCCACCAGTGAGTTCACTCATCTGCTTTGAATGTAATTCATCTTTAATGCCAAGGCCGGCCAGCAGTTGGGCCGCATTTGATTCAGCCTCGTAACCGCCCAGCTCTTCGATTTTCTCTTCAAGCTCGCCGGCCCGTACACCATCTTCATCTGAAAAATCTGGTTTCTCATAAATGGCGTCGCGCTCTTTAATAACGCCGATTAACTCAGTGTCACCCATAATGACTGTCTGCAAAACCTGCTCTTCGTTAAAGGCATTATGATCTTGTTTAAGCGTAGAAAGGCGGCAGCCCTGGGCTATTTCAACATCGCCTGTATAATCGTCTACTTCACCATTAAGAACCTTGAGAAAGGTTGATTTGCCAGCCCCGTTGGCCCCAATCAGGCCATAACAATTGCCGGGTACAAATTTAATGTTCACCTTTTCAAAAAGGGTACGGGTGCCATAATTTAGAGTTACATCTTTAGTAGTTATCATTGCAGGGAATCTTTTTCAGAATGAGACAGCCTGTAACTAATGAAAAAGGGCCTGGCATGGTTTTTTTTGGCTTTTCTCGGGCTCAAGGGCGTCTAAGAATGACTGAAAGCCGCAATTAAAAGAAAAAGAGTTCGTAATTTCAGAAACCCTTATTAAAACGACATCACTTTATAGATTATGAGATCAATAATTATCTTTCTCGTTCTAGTTGGGCTCAGCCTTGCCAAACCTGTGATCTTTGGCAACAAGGGCATTGCCATCGGGGGCTATGATACGGTAGCCTATTTTACCCAGAAAAAAGCCGTCAAGGGCAAGGCCCGTTTTGCCCACCGCTATCGCAAAGCAACCTGGTATTTCAGCTCTGCGGCCAACCTGCGCAGGTTCAAAAAGAATCCTAAAAAATATGCGCCCCTCTATGGTGGCTATTGCGCCTATGCCATGGCCACCAGCGGTAAGAAGGTAAAAATAGACCCCACTGCCTTCTCGGTGCACAAGGGCCGGCTTTATCTGAACTACAATGACAAAATTCAGAAAAAGTGGCTACAGCAGGTCGATACTTATATCAAGCAGGCCAACAAAAATTACCGACCCTGATTTCTCGACCTGGCTCTGGCACTACCATGGGCTTAAACAGTACCATACTTGAATTTCTTACCCAGTTCCCCGGGCCCATGATTGATATCGCCTTAAAGCTGCGTATGTCAATCATTGCGGCTGCGCCTACGGCCAGTGAAAAGCTGAACACCGGCTGGCGCTCGATCAGCTATAAGCACCCCGAGGCCGGTTATTTCTGCGGAATCTTTCCTGGTGAAGAGGCTGTGAAACTGGGCTTTGAACATGGCCACCTGTTAACAGACTACTACGACCATTTTGATCACGGCACCAACCAGGTTAAGTATGTAGTGTTCGCCGATACTGCTGAGATAGATCAACTTCCCCTGAAGCAGATGATTGAGCAGGCCATCGCCCTGAAAAGTTAAATAGGTTAAGAACCCAGAAATTGTATACCTTCTGCAGGTGATCAGGGTCTATTGTATCAGCGCTCTTCTGGTTCTGCTGAATCACTGCCATTTAACAGAGCAATCGCTCGACAACGAAGTTAAACCCCTTCAATTGAAAAGCACCCTGGCAAAAATTGAAAAGTCGCCGAGCCTGACCTTTATCGTGAGTGGTGACATGCAGGTTGATCGCAATGATTCATTTTTATCACAGGCTGTCATCAGCCAGGCTATGAACCGGGTACAATATGCCTTCAGCCTCGATAAAAACCGCAGGCCGGTCTCGGGCTACTGGCCCTGGCGATTGGCCAGCGGCGGCAAAACACTGCTGGCCAACCGTGGGCAGAAAATCGCCAAGCCCAGCTTCATCATGAAGGTGGGTGATTTAACCATGCATACCTTCATCGATGAGGTTAAGAATTACCACAGGCTCTATGGTGAGAGCCCTTATGAATTCAGTGTCAACATGCCCGTGTTTACCGGCCTGGGTAATCACGATATACACCGCATACATGCCCTTAAGTATCTCGACCTGCTGTTTGAGCCCGTTCAGACCGAGGGGTTTGTCTATAACAGAGATAGCCGAAACTATACTTTTGAAACCCAGTATTACATGTTCATTCAACTGAATGAATTCGGCGGAAAATATGGCACCAAAGATTTACAATGGCTAAAGCAACAACTGCAGCGCGCCCGTAAGAGCCGAAAGAAGATTCTAATTTTTCAGCACTACGGCCTTGATGATTTTTCATTCTGTTTAAATGATGCCTTTGCAAACCGGGTAAAAACTTCAGACAAATGCCGCTGGTGGAATATTTCGCAGGCCAGGGCTTTATACAAGCTGCTTTCACAATATGAGGTCGTTGCCCTGTTTCACGGTCACTGGCATGTCAGTGGGCACTGCCGCTGGGGTAAAATTCCGGTATTTTCAGCGGGCGGGGCCAGAGATACCGCAGATATACTGCTGCTGCGTCTTGACCAGAATGAGCTGCACGTGGCCCCGGTGAAATACAGCGGTCGCGGCCCCCAGACGGTCAATACCTGGTTTGGCAATTTCTTTATGGGCAGCTGGGCCTTTGACGATGCCAAAGTGTGCACCTTTGCCGGCCAGACACCCCGCACGATCATTCACTGACACGGCGAATATAGTTGATTGCCACTGCGGGTTCACCCTCACTCAAATTCGGAAATAAACTGCGATCATCACAGCTCTGCCCGTTTTCTTGCAGGCCAAGTTTCTTTAAC
>CAZHLC010000696.1:0-2811 GCA_964532545.1 uncultured Leptospiraceae bacterium
CGTAAAGTTTGGCCAGATACTCTCGCTGCGTGAAGACATGCTGCCTGACCGGGTCACCCGTGAATTGCGCAAGCTACAGACTGAAGTGCCACCCTTTGCTTACGAGCAGGTCAAGCAGGTAGTTGAAACCGATCTGCAGCGCACGCTGCCCATGGTGTTTGAACGCTTTGACGAGGTGCCCATTGCTTCGGCCTCGCTGGCCCAGGCTCATGTAGCCTATCTGCATGGTGGGCAGAAAGTTGCGGTCAAAGTGCAGCGGCCCGGCATTGTACGGTTGATACTTAATGACCTGAATATTCTGCGCAAGCTGGCGGCGGTGCTTGATCATCTGCCCATCATTGGTGACTACCAGCCGGCCAACCTTATTCGTGAGTTTTCAGAGTATACCATGCGTGAGCTTGACTTTGTGCAAGAGGGTAAACACGCCGATATCTTCAGAGAAAACTTTAAAGACGAGCCCCGCCTGATCGTGCCCGAAATCTACTGGCAGTACACCTCACGCCGAGTTCTTACTATGGAATTTATCGATGGGCAGAAGCCCGATGATCACCAGCGAATGAAGCAGTTAGGCATTGATGGCCCACAGATGGCGCGCCTTGGTTCACGCTTTGTTATTAAAATGCTGTATGAAGATGGTTTTTTTCATGGTGACCCCCACCCGGGTAATCTGCTCATTGTGGGCAAAGACCGTTTTGGGCTGCTCGATATGGGAATGATTGGCAGCTATTCTGAAAAGACCAAGAAGAACCTGTTTCTCTATTACTATTTTCTGGTGATTGGCGAGTATGACACCGCCAGCAATTATCTGCTGAACCTGTGTAGCTTTGGCAAAGGGGCTGATGTTGAAGCCTTCAAACGTGAAATTACCCAGGTGGGCCAGAGCTGGTTTGGTAAAGACTTCATGAGTTATTCACTGGGCCGGCTGATTCTTAATTCAATGAACCTGGGTGCCAAATATAAACTGTTTTTCTCAAGTGATATTATGCTGGGGGTCAAGGCGGTTATTACCATAGAAGCCGTGGGCCATATTCTTGACCCCAAAATGAATCTTGCCGACGTTTCTGCTCCGCTGATGACCGAGATGTTTATGCGTAAATTCTCGCCCGCTGAAATGGTGAAACCCGTGGTGAACGCCCTGCCAGACTATATGGAGGCTCTGGTCAATATGCCACAAGATCTGCTGCGCACGATTCGACTGATCTCTGACGGAAAATTTCAAATTGAAATTGATAATGATAGTGACTATGATGATGACGACGAAAATGAGGCAGAGCGCTGGGTGCCGGTCACTACCGGCCTCGGCCTGGTGGCGGGTGCTTTTCTAACTGTCTACGAGCCTACCATTGGCCCAGTGGTTGAACCCCTCGCAGATTTTCCGCTATTGGCTTTATTATCTTTTAGTCTCTCAGCTATCTTGCTGCTAAAAATATTCTTCTCAAGTAAGGAAAAAACATGAGCTCATTTCTTGCAAAACGCCTCGATGCTATTGAACCCTCACCAACCCTGGCCATTACGGCCCTGGCTAATGAAATGAAGGCAGCCGGCAAAGACGTGGTTGGCTTCGGCGCCGGTGAACCCGATTTTGATACACCTACCCATATCAAAGATGCGGTAAAAAAAGCTATCGATGATGGCTATACCAAGTACTCACCAGCACCCGGTTATCTTTCTCTACGCGAATTGATCTGTGAAAAAATTAAACGCGATAACCACGTCGATCTAAAACCGCAGAACGTGATTGTTTCAACCGGTGGCAAACAGGTGCTTTACAATCTGTTTATGGCCATTCTTAACCCCGGCGATGAAGTCATTATTCCCACGCCCTACTGGGTGAGCTATAAAGATATGGTCTTGCTGGGTGAGGCTAAGCCTGTCATCATTGAGAACAGTATTGAAAACGGCTTTAAACTCTCGCCCGAGCGCCTTGAAGCTGCCATCACCAGCAAAACCAAGGCCTTCATTATGAACTCACCTTCGAACCCCACCGGGGCTACCTATACCCGTGAAGATTTAGAAGGGCTGGCTGCTGTTCTAGAAAAACATCCCCATGTATTAATCATCACCGATGACATCTATGAAAAACTTATCTATGATGGCCTTGAGTTCTTTAACCTGCCCATGGTGAACAAAAAGCTGATTGATCAGACCGTAATTGTGAACGGCTTCTCAAAAGCTTTCTCGATGACTGGCTGGCGCCTGGGCTATGCCGGCTGCACTGACCTGAGTATTATCAAAGCCATGTCGAAGCTGCAGGGCCAGAGCACCTCTGGTGCCAACAGCTTTGCCCAGAAAGGGGCCGAGGTGGCCCTCTCGGCTGGCGAGGCTTGCATCGAAGAGATGAAAGTCGAATTCGTCAAGCGCCGCGATTACATTGTGCAGGCCCTGTCTGAATGTCAGGGCCTGAAAGTGTACAAACCCCAGGGGGCCTTTTATGTGTTTCCTGATATGAGTGAGCTGGCAGAAAGCCCCGGCTTTAAAAAGCTGCAGGCAGAAAACCCTGATGAAAAAAGCCCCAGCAAGCTGTTCAGCAAGGTACTACTAGAGCAAGAGATGGTGGCTGTGGTGCCGGGCATTGCCTTTGGCTATGAAAACGGTTTTCGTATGAGCTATGCCACTTCGATGGAGCAAATCAAAAAAGGCACAGACCGCATTCAGAAATTTATCGCGGCACTCTGGAAGTAGGCCCCCGGGCAAAAACCACCGATAAACCGGCGATGCGCCGGTGATGAAACGCCAATCTGCGGTGCAAGCCGAAGTGTTTGAAAAGAGTTTGAGATTTTCTTTTAGCTCTGACCTCTCTCAGGTATTTTT
>CAZHLC010000697.1:0-2809 GCA_964532545.1 uncultured Leptospiraceae bacterium
CAGAAGCCACCATTGTTAACCGGGGTTTCCAACGACCTGCCTGAAAGTCTGGGGTCATGGTCAAAGCTGAAGAATACGCTGGCGTTGATTAGCGATGAAGTTGAAGCGTGGGACCCATATAATTTGCCCGATGGTACCAGCTCGTTTATTAGCTGGGACGATCACATTATTAATTATCAAATAAAGCTCTTTGAGCATAAAAGATCGGTATTTGAGAGAACAATTTTCGGGCCGGCCATGAGCACTACGGTGATGTTAAAAGATGGTAACTATGGTTCCTACACAGATGAAGATTCAATTAGATACCTCTTCCTAAAGAATATTGAGTGCCTGTTTCGCGACGCCGGCTTGCCTGAAGCTGTGAAAAACCTCTATGAAATAGAGCGGCGCTTCTAGAATTCATTCTCTTCAAACCCTTGCCCTGTTCTTCGGGAACAATTGGCTTCGCTAAATGTCACGCAACTGCGGCAGCCTGCACAGCTGGCAAGCCGCCCTCGCCACTGGACGAGTTTGCCAGCCACTCACTCATAAGGCTCCAAAAACTTAATCACCTCATCCCACGTCCTCAACACTGGGTTGGCTATCAGGCTGAGCTCTGGCTCACCCGGCTCATGTTCCACATAAGTGTATAGTTTAATAGCAATCGGGTCTTACCGCATGATCTCACAGTAGTACTTGGTGCCCTTTACCACCTTGACCCATAGGTCTTTGCGTCGCTCTTGCCAGCCTGGTATTTCCATAGAGTAAAAAACCCCCGGGGAAGTAAGTGAGTGAGTGCCTCCAGGGAGAAATTGGTTAGTGTGGCTGAGAGGGTTTATTTTGCTGTGGATTTTGTCAAGAATCAAAATGAAAGTCCGTCTCTTTGAATTGAAGGCCCTGCATGAATGGCAAAAAGGTCTTGAAAAAAGGGTCGGCCCAGTTAGGTCTGTAATCATGAAAAGAGTGTTTTGGATCATAGGATTATTAATTCCTTTTGTGGGGGCCTTCGCTGAATGGGGTGATCGATACACACCTATTTGTAGGCCCGGAACAAGATCACTGGCTAAGTTTAATCATATTGATAATGATGGGGATAAGGTCATAACTGAGAAAGAGTGGAAAAGGTATTTCAAGAGACACAGCATGACCTGGAAGAAAAAGGCCGATAGGGTCTTTAAAGACATGATTCTACTGGCGAAGCTGGCAAGAAAAGGCTCATGCAAAGAGGTTTACGAAGATAAAAAAATACTGACTGAGGCCGCCGGCAAGGCCGGTAAAGATGGCTACGAGAAATTCATGAATTACCTTGATACCCATGAGGGCTATTGGCATATTAACCACTTTGAAGTTGAATGCAAAAGAGAGATCGAAAATACTACACTGAGAGAGTGATCACGGCCAACAGAGATCGCTGACCGGCCCTATAATTAGTACCTTTCAACTGTATGAGTGATAAGCCCAATGGGGGAGAGAAAACCAAAAGAAACCTGATGATCTTCACGGCCCTCCTTGCCTATATTACATTCACCGAAGGAACCATAAGCAAGCTACCCGGTTTAACTCTTGAAAGTGTCTACCACGCCCACTAGTTACTTGTAATTCTCTGGGTTTATTTTCTCTGGCGGCATTATCAATACTATACTGCCCACGGGCATGCTGAAGTAAAAAGGCAGTTTGCACATTGGGGCGTTGAATATGACAAGCTGACCTACTACAAAAGGTATTCCCACCGCCGCAATGAATTGCAGGAAAAGGGACTGCAAAGATATTCAATAAGGGATCGCCAATTCTCGGCGATACTGCGCCACGAGGGGAAGCCAACAGTTCGATATATGGCAATAACAAGCCCGCATAGTGGGCATCCAATGACATTTACGATCACGGAGAAAGAATACAAGCGAATCGAACGAATGCGAGTCGTTTATGCTATATGGAAAGAGCCAACCATAAGCCATGAATGGCTGCCCTTCATTTTCTGCCTTGCCTACGTGCTGGCCCTTCTAGGTGGCTGCATCCATGCGCTAATCACCTACACCCCGCTTGGCTACCCCTAATTAGGCATCGACTTCAGTTTATCGAGACCAGCCACAGAACTCATGAAGCTTATCAACGAATCGCTTCCTTTCAGAAGCGTTTAAGCTAAGTTTCCATTGCTTCATGACATTAAGAAAGCGTAGCGTGTATTCACATTTATTCTTTGGTGGAACCCAAGTCAGCGGGCTCTGAGCACCCATATCCTTCGTGTGAGTGCCAGATGGAAGTAATGCCGGATAATCGGTTCTGCTCATTGCGCTGTGATCATGAGAGAGTTATTGGGTGGTTACGTGACACCCCGGGGCCTGACTGGCATGAGGCTGTTAGGCCGATAACAAGTAAGATTGATGTGGCTATTCTTTGCATGTGCCAGCTGTAACTTTTCCGGCTTTGAAGCAATATTTTATCGGGGTCGGCTTCCCAGCTTCTATAATAATTGCGCCAATCTGAATCTCACACTGGCTATGGCCTTTTCTTATGGGGGGAAGCCAAAGGGATACTGTTTTTTTATAGTCGAATCGGTCGAAGGCTGTTGATGGCATCTTGTCTCAAAGACTACAGTGACACCGATTTGAAGTGGTTCTATTCTCTTAGCAGTCAGTGAAGGTAAAAAGAGTAAAATGAGTAAAGTATGTACACAACGCACAGATCGGTAAAAATCCTATTCGGCTGGCAGTCAAGCGAAATGGTGATGCTGGCTTTATGCATTGATTGTCCGTGTTCATAACAATGAATATGGCATACAACGTTCAGGTGATGGTGACGTTGCCCCGTAGGGGCAATGTGTCGACGTAGC
>CAZHLC010000698.1:0-2807 GCA_964532545.1 uncultured Leptospiraceae bacterium
CAGCTGCAAACCTACAGTAATCTATTAATTGTTTTTCTGATTTCTGGTCTCTGGCATGGGGCCGCCATCAACTTTGTAATCTGGGGAGCCATTCACGGGGTCATTCTGGTGTTCGAAAAAGCAGCCTCGGGTTTCTATATGAAATGGCCAAGGGTAATTCGCTGGTTTATTACCTTTTTAATTGTGATGATCACCTGGGCCTATTTCAGACTTGAGGCTGCAGATGCTACCATCATCGTACAGAAACTCTTTGGTGGTCTGGGCAGTTTTAACTTTGAGTTGGGGGCGCCTTACAATATCGTGCCCGTATTTATTATCACTTTGTTTCTGGTGCTTGAGCACTTGGTGCGTTTTTACCGGGTTACTCGCGATGGTTTTATCATTTTGAGCGACAGCTACTACTCGCTTATTGTTCTGGCCGTATTATTTCCCGTTGCGATGTTATTCAGCGGCAAACCACTGCCATTTGTGTATTTCAGTTTTTAAAATGAAGCAACCGGTAAAAAAATATTTCGGGGCCATAGCCCTCTCTTGTATCGCAGCTGCCGTCGTATTGCTGGCATTTAATGAGTATATTCCAGCCAGAGAGGCCAGCAAAGAAGTGGCTGGCGACATGGTTGAGAACCCGGTTTACCCTGAGATCAAAAAAGTCGCCCGTCGCTATGGTTTTAAACCTGAGTTCAGTCGTTATGTTCGCTCATACAAACTGCAGACCTTTGCTGGTGAGGTTTTCTGTCATGAGCGCAAGTCGCTTGATATTCTTTTTGTAGGTGACAGTCTTCTGGGGTGGGGAATTATTCCCGAGGTGGTAGAGCAGCAAACTGGTTTAAAAATTGGTGTTTTTGCCCAGCGGGGCATGTACTTGAACCCCCGCACCCTGAAAGTGCTCGAGCGCCTGCGCAACTTCTATCTGAAAGAGGGCGGCTTAACCGTCTTTCACTTCGATTTATGGACTCAGGAACAACGCCCGAATATTCTGCGCCGCGAAGACGATGTTAGCCGGGTTGAAGCCCTCGATGAGGGGCAGTTTCTGCAGCTGGCTGAACAACGTTTTGTTAAATGCCATGGCAAGAAGCCCCAGACCTTTTCAAGTAAGGGGGCCCGCCGTGAGTTCATGTTTTCTTCTCTCTCACTTGAGAAACACGAGCACCGAATTAAAAGCCTTGAAAAAAAGTTTAAACAGAATTATCATATGGGGCTGCCCCAGCAGACCCCGTTACATCTAGCAGTGCTGCGGGGTATAAATCCCCAGTGGTATGTCGAAAAGCAGATTGAAGAGCACTACCAGCATGAGGGCGGTACAAAAGAAAAGAAAAGAGTCGGGCGCATTTACTCATACCTGCGCTGGAACAGGCGCGCCACCATCTGGCAATATCGGCGGCGCCTTTCTTCTTCGATTTTCTCAGACAAAAAGCCCAATATGAATATGCGCATTTCTGAAAATATAAAAACCAATGCGGCAGCATTGTTAAAATTTCCCGGTAAAAAAGCCTATATGATTGGGTTCTTTAATAACCACGGTAGCTACATAAAGTCACGCACCTACTATGAGAAGTTTTACGCTGTTGACTTAAAAAAAATTGATTTGGGAATTTTACATCCCAAAGGTGAAGGCTACCCGGTTGACCGGGTCAGCCACTGTCTTAAT
Source organism: uncultured Leptospiraceae bacterium (assembly GCA_964532545.1). GTDB lineage: Bacteria > Spirochaetota > Leptospiria > Turneriellales > CAZHLC01 > CAZHLC01. Next base: position 1,649 of record CAZHLC010000698.1, read on the forward strand.
GAATCAGCCTTTGTAAAAAGCGCCCTTATAAGCCAATGGATAAACAAAGAATATTCAGCAAATTGAAAGTGCTCATTGCTTGCTGCTTACTGCTATTGAGTGGCCCCGGTGTATCGCCCAGTGATCAAGTCAACCAGGGCTCACTTATGCAAAAGGGCGAGGGTGCCATTCTTGGTAAATCAGTCAGCGGTAAATATATTGAAATTTTCAAGTTTGGGCGCTCAGATCAGCCCGCTGTGCTGGTCTTAGGTGGCCAGCATGGCGATGAATCCAGGTCAGTTGATTTCAGCATTGACATGGTGCAATATTTCAGAAAATATCCTGAGAAAGTGCCAGCCTATCTGCAGCTGTGGATTATTCCGGTCATGAATATCGATGGCTACCTGAACAATAACCGCCTTAATGCCAATCAGGTTGATCTTAACCGCAACTTTGGCTCGCGCAACTGGCGCAAAACAACCGTTACCAATAAGTATACTTTTGTCGGGGGTGGGGGCGCGCGCCCTTTTTCAGAGCCTGAGACCAGGGCTGTGGCTGATTTGATTACTCTGAACCAGCATCGCCTGCTGTTTGTTTTTAACATTCATTGCTGCGGTGCTCTGGTGATAGGCGCTAAGAGTTCGAAGCTCACCCACAAGCTTGAAAAGGTGTTTATGCGCTATTCGCGCTATCGCACCATCAAAAAAAAATGGAGTAAAACCTACTACCCAGTAACAGGCAGCATGAGTGCCTGGCTGCGTGAAAAGCCGAAGGTGCCAGACCTGTTCTTAGAGCTGCGCAAAAGAAACCGTAACTCTTTTAAATATCTGCGAAAAGCAACTTTAAAAACATTACAAAGCAGCTATCTCAGGCGCATGGCCCAGAGAAAAAACAAGCAGCTGAACAACAACTTAGGAAAATAACATGATCTCAGAAATATTTGACCCCAACCAGTGGAACGAAATCAGCAAATTCAATTTCACCGATATCACCTATCACCGCGCCAAAGAGCATGGCACTGTTCGTATTGCCTTTAACCGGCCCGAGGTGCTCAATGCCTTCAGGCCCCAGACGGTTGATGAGCTGCTGGTGGCGCTAGAGCATGCCCGACAGAGTTCTGATGTCGGGGTGGTGCTCATTACGGGCAATGGCCCCTCGCAGAAACATAATAAATGGTCTT
>CAZHLC010000699.1:0-2802 GCA_964532545.1 uncultured Leptospiraceae bacterium
ACCCCTGTGCTATTAAACCCGACAGTCTGCTGCGGCAGGCCTATGGTAAAACTGAAATTTCAGAACGTCACCGTCACCGTTTCGAATTCACCAATAAATACCGCGAAGACATTATCAATGCTGGCATGGTTATTTCAGGTTATTCGCCTGATAAAACCCTGGTTGAGGCAGTTGAGCTGCCAGTAAAAGTGCACCCCTGGTTTGTGGGCGTGCAGTTTCATCCTGAGTTCAAGTCGAAGCCGCTTGATCCGCATCCGCTGTTTAAAGAGTTTGTGCAGCATTCACATGCGTATCTGCTGCAGCGCGGCGATAGTAAAGATAACAAAGTGCGCTCTATTAAAGAAGCTCGCGGTTGATAGTCGGGTTTCAACCCGCATTTAAACCATAATAAAAGATTGACCCCGCTGCTGCTGTTCACACCCTCTGGCCATGGGTATTGATGAATCCAAAACTTTTTTACCGGTAAACATTGCCATTCTCACTGTATCTGATACGCGCACTCTCGATGATGATAAATCTGGTGCCGTACTGGTCGAACGTCTAGAAAAAGCCGGCCATAAGCTGGCCGATCGTAAAATCGTTGCTGACGATTTTGAGCAGATTAAAAAATGCCTGCAAGAGTGGGTGAAAAACCCAGAAGTCGATGCGGTCATTTCTACCGGTGGTACCGGTGTGACCGGTCGCGACACCACACCAGAGGCTTTCAATGCGGTTTATGATAAAGAGATACCCGGGTTTGGCGAATTGTTTCGTATGCTCAGCTATAAAAAGATTGGTACGTCGACCATTCAATCGCGGGCTACCGGCGGTGTAGCGGCCGGTACCTATCTGTTTGCTCTGCCCGGTTCAAGTGGGGCCTGTAAAGACGGCTGGGATGATATTCTAGTCTACCAGTTAGACAGTCGCCATCGGCCCTGCAATTTTGTAGAATTGATGCCGCGTTTAAACGAGCATCTTTAAAGCGAAATTACCTAGCTGACGTTGTAGGGCAGTAGACCAGCATGGCGGGCCTGCTTAATGGCCTTGGCAACTTTGCGCTGGTTAGCCGCTGATAGGCCGGTCAGGCGTCTTGGCAGAATTTTGCCTTTGGGCGTAACAAATCGAACCAATACCTTTACGTCTTTATAGTTGATTACTACGTCAGGGTTTTCTTTAAAGAAGTCAGTTCTTCTTCGGTAACGCCGGCCGCCCTGTTTTTTATTGTATCTGGGCCTGTTTTCTGAGCGGGGTTTATTGCCCTGGTCAGTGGTTTCTTTTGTTTGTGTCTGATTCATGGTTTTAAGCTATTCTCTGGTTTTGTTGATAATATTTCTGTTTGAGTCATAGCGTATACAATAGTTTTACTTTTAGCCACATTTTGGCATAGATATATAGCCGTGTAATGCTTCAGTAAATAGGAATATTCTTATTTACTGCTGGTTTGCTGAAGAAATGCATGCCCTGTGATTGACACAAAAAACGAAAGACTGCCCACAACAATTTTATCAGGCTTTTTAGGTGCAGGAAAAACCACCCTGTTAAATCACATATTGCATAATAGAGAGGGCCTCAAGGTTGCCGTCATTGTAAATGATATGAGTGAGCTCAATGTAGATGCCGCCCTGGTGCAGAATGAGGTTTCTCTTAATTATGTTGATGAAAAGCTGGTTGAGATGTCAAATGGCTGCATTTGCTGCACCCTGCGCGAAGATTTGTTGAAAGAAATCACTGCTCTAGCAAAAGAAAAACGTTTTGATTATCTGGTGGTAGAGTCAACCGGCATTTCAGAGCCCCTGCCGGTAGCTGAAACCTTTACCTTTGCTGATGAGAACGGTGTCTCTCTGGGTGATGTGGCGAAGCTTGATACCATGGTCACGGTTGTTGATGCTTTTAATTTTATGAAAGACTACATGGCCGTAGATCAGCTGAAAGACCGTAATTTAGAGCTGAACGAAGAAGATGAACGCTCTATCGCACACCTGCTGATTGATCAGGTCGAATTTTCAGACGTTATTATAATCAACAAAGTCGATCTGGTAAATGAAGATGAGCTCAGCCGGCTTGAAGAGATCATTAAGAAGCTGAACCCGGGTGCTGAAATTCTCACTTCAGAAAGAAGCCAGGTCGACCTTCGCAAGGTTCTGCATACTAACAGGTTTGACTTTGCCCGTGCTAAAGAATCACCCGGCTGGCTGAAAGAATTAAGAGGTGAGCACCAGCCTGAGACTGAAGAGTATGGCATCTCAAGCTTTGTTTACCGGGCGCGCCGTCCTTTTCATCCTGAAAGGTTGTATAAGCTGATAGAATCTGACTGGCCCGAAGTCTATCGAGCAAAGGGCTATTTCTGGCTGGCCACACGGCACAACTTTGCGGGTCTGCTCTCTGCCGCCGGCGGCAGTGTCGAAACCCGTCTTGGCGGGTTCTGGTGGGTTACAGCCCCTGATAACTACTGGCCCACAGATGAAAGGCAGCGAAAAAGAATCATTGAGCATTATGTGGGTATTTATGCTGATCGCCGGCAAGAAATCGTTTTTATTGCAAAGAACCTTGATCAAGATCACATTACCAGTCTACTAGATCAATGTCTTGTTACCAAGTATGAGTTCGAGCAGGGGTTGAAGCTCTGGTATAGCTTTGATGACCCTTTGCCCGGGTGGCGACAGCAATAGCTGAAGAACTATTTCACAACCGCGATTTTAATCGATTTGCGATAGCTGCCTACATCGAGTATGCAGTAGTAAATACCCGAGGCTACTACCCGGCCAGCGTCGTTGCGACCATTCCAGTAAACCCGCTGGCGGTTGATCAGCTCGTTACTGCCGA
>CAZHLC010000700.1:0-2799 GCA_964532545.1 uncultured Leptospiraceae bacterium
CTTTACTGTTACTGAAGACCCTGAAGAGGTGCTGAGAATCATTAACGCCCACGTGAACTACCGCAAGATGCGGGCCACAGAGGCGAAAGAGAAAAAACAGCCAAGGCGACCGGTCGAGGTTGAATTCTTTGATGGAATTACTGACTGGGTCAATGATGCTGATTAGTCTTCGGCCTTGTTCTTCATCTCATAGCAGCGACCCAGGTAATAGTTAGCCACAAGATCATCAGGGTAGAGCTTAAGCGCATGCATAAACCCGTCTTCGGCCTCTTGATACTCACCTTTTTCGAAGGCCATCAGGGCTTTTTCAAAAAATGCCTTGGTGTTCAATAGAGAGACCAGCTCGCTGTCACTGTAACCATCAAGTATTTCAAAAACCGAAATCTTCTCTGTTTTGCCTTTGACCTCAATTTCGCCAACAAAACGGTATTGGTACTTGCTCGGGTCTTTCATATCATAAAAAGCCTGCGAGCTTATGGCAATCTTGGCGCCTACGGTTTTGGTCAGGTTTTCAATACGTGAAGCCTGATTGACCGCATCAGAGATCACTGTGCTATCCCACCTGTTCTGAGCACCAATGATGCCCATCATCAGCTCACCGGTGTGCACACCGATACCCACCTTAATTGCCTGGTAACCCTGTTTTGCACGATGCTGATTGTACAGAGTCAGTTCTTTTTGCATATCAATGGCTGCAGACACCGCATGGTCGCTGCCGTAGCGAAACAGGGCCATAATGGCATCGCCTATGAATTTATCAACGAAACCATGGTTTTGCTCAATCGCTGGGGTTATTCTCTCAAGGTAAGAGTTTACGAAATTAAAGTTATCTTGCGGTGACATTGATTCTGAAAGGCGGGTAAACTCGCGAATATCTGCAAAAAGTACCCCCATTTTCAGCTGAATATGATCGCGCAGGGCTAGCTCTTTAACCGATGGCTTTTCGAGCATTTCAAGAAATTGTATGGGAACAAAACGGTGCAGGGCTCTGTTTGTTTCGCGCATTTCTTGTGTAACAGCCTTGAGCTTCTCATTTGAAGACTTCATCTTCTCACTGAGATCATAATTCTGTTTCGAGGTGCGGGTAAGGCGCACACCCAGCAGTACAGCAAGAGGCATTAGAAAGAGTACCAGTGAAAGTGCACCCACCTCAAAACCCATAAATGAATCACCGGTATTGGCATAATTCAAATCGTTCACCACCGAGAATGCTATCACAATAAAACCAATGAGAACGAAGTACCCTTCGTTCTGTTTTTTTAACAGGCTGCGCACGATGATGAAAATCATATAAAGCATCGAGATAGCCGTTACAATCTGGTATTGCGTAAGCAGAGATGTGAAAAACTGCGGCTCGAAAAAAAGAACTGTCATTGAATAAGCTGAGGCCATACCCAGAAAAACCCAGTCAGCCCACTTAAAGCCGGTACCCGGTAACAGATAGCGTAGAAAAAATAAAAACGCTGGTACCCCAAGGTAAAAAGTAAGGTACTCGAGGCGAAACAGAAAACCAAAACCATCGGGGTACAACAAGTCATGAAAGAACCTTGAACCGGTTAAAACTGCCCGCAGGGCCATAAGCAGGGCGAGACTGGCGAAGAAAACCAGGGGCTTTTCGCGGGGCCAACTGAGAAAGACGATGAAAAAATAAAAGGCAGCGATAAGCAGCCCCCCAAATGCAATGAGATTAAAAATCAGGGCGAGATTTCTCTCGCGATTCACTGGAATATACTCGCCAATGATAACTCGATCCCAAACTCCGCCGCGCTGCACCTCAAAGTTTGAAACCTGCAAAATCACCTCATGCTGCTGGCGCTCAGCAGAAAGGGCCACAATGGGTCTGAAAAGGGCTGGCTTATGAGCTTCAGTATTATTACCCACTTCACCTGCCTTTGAAACCAAAGCACCGTTGATATAGAGACGGTATGAAGTACCCATCGCACCCATCCACATATACAGCGGTTGGCTTCTGGTGGCTGTTTTAATTACAAAGCGGTAGGTGCCATAGCCAATTCCTTCGCGGGGCTTCTCGTTGCGATCGTCGGCCCATGAACCGGGTATAAAAGAAAATTCTTTTTCAGGTAAGGCCTTTACCTTTTTCTTTTTGTGTTTTTTCTTACGTTTTTTCGTTTTCAGTTGGGTTTTGAATTTCTCTGGCCCATAAAGCTTCTGCCAATAAAACTCAGACCTACCCTGAATACCGGTCGCCTTTTGACTAAGATCTGTGTTACGCAGATCTAAAACCCCACTTTTAAGTGTTTCTGCTTCGAGTGCAGCTGCAAATAGTAAGCAGCTTACCAGAATCGCAAGTTTGCTATATGAGTTCATGTAAGATACCAAGTTACTATTTATTGTCGGCATAATCTAGCAAGTCGATAAACAGCCCCCTTAACTCGATATAACCCCCATATGGCATGCCAACAAGCATATTTGCGTGCTGGCTCTATCTATAATAATATCGAACATGAGCGCAAGGGTGACTCTTAAGAAACCGATTTCAGATTTAAATGGCAGAATAATTTGTTTAGAGATCTAACTCTAAAGCACTTCTGGGTTTGGCGATACAAACGGTGATGGTGTCGCGCTGCTGCTTTTTCTCAAGGTTGGTTGTGCCCGAGAACTTGCGGGTCACACAGGTTTTGCAGGCACCCTTTTCACAGCCGGTCTCAATTTCAATACCTTCGGCTCTTAAAGACTTGAGCAGCGTTTGGTTGGCCGGCAAGTTCAGCTCACGGCCGCTTTTGCGCAGGGTCACCTTATAGCTCTGCTGTTTCTGGCTCTTCTCAACAATCTCGATAA
>CAZHLC010000701.1:0-2798 GCA_964532545.1 uncultured Leptospiraceae bacterium
CAAGGTCTGCGTCATAAAGAGAGTTAGGCGATTTGCGGCCTACAACCTGGCAGGTGCCTTTATAGAGCTTCAACCTAACGGTGCCATTCACAGCCTGCTGGGTATGGTCAACGAAGGCCTGCAGGGCTTCTCGTTCAGCGTTGAACCACTGGCCATTATAAACCAGCCTGGCATAGCGTACGCTCAGCTCATCTTTGAGATGCTGCAGGTCACGTTCAAGAGTAATTGATTCAAGATCACGGTGAGCCAGGTGTAAGATGTTACCCCCGGGAGTTTCATAAACCCCCCGTGACTTGATGCCAACAAGGCGGTTTTCAACAATATCAATACGGCCCACACCATGACGGCCCCCCAGCTCATTTAGCTGGTTTAACATTTCATAAGGGGTGAATGATTTACCATCAAGCGCAATGGCGTTGCCCTGAACAAAGGTCAGTTCAATGTACTCGGCCTTTTCAGGGGCTTCTTCTGCAGATTGCGTAAGAAGAAACATGTCTTCTTTAGGCTCTTGCATGGGGTCTTCTAAAATGCCGCCCTCATATGAAATGTGAAGTGCGTTACGATCCATAGAGTAGGGTTTTTCGGCAGTAACGGTAATGGGAATATTTTCACGCTGGGCGTAGGCAATCAGGTCAGCGCGGCCCTTGAACTGCCAGGTACGCCAGGGGGCGATGACCTTCAGTTGGGGTGCCAGGGCCATGGCGGCCAGTTCAAAACGCACCTGATCGTTGCCCTTGCCGGTAGCACCATGGGCAATGGCATCGGCACCTTCTTCAAGGGCGATTTCAACCTGCTTCTTGGCAATCAGCGGGCGTGCGATTGAGGTGCCCAGCAGGTAGCGCATTTCGTAAACTGCCGAGGCTCTGATGGCAGGGTATACATATTCGCTGACAAATTCTTCTTTTAGATCACAGATATGGGCGCTGCTGGCCCCACTGTTTTTCGCCTTTTCATCGAGGCCGGCCAGCTCTTCTTCTTGACCAATATCTGCACAATAGGCTATCACTTCACAGTCATAGGTTTTTTTCAGCCAATGAAGAATAATTGAGGTATCAAGCCCCCCAGAATAGGCGAGAACTACTTTTTTAACTTTCAAATCAGACATTTTCAGCGGAATGATTTAAAAATGAAATTGAGACACCCTGTCAAAGATTTCTTGCCCAAAGCGTTGCAACCCTGATTAGCAAAAATACTTGACCGATGAGAGGCGCAGCTTTTCTTTTTATACCGTGTCTGAACTGAACCCCGCTTTGAAAGCGCAGATTGATGCAGCCATACGCGAAGACCGCCCCATAAAAATCAGGGCCTATGCGATTCTGCCTGTTACCGAAAAGGGTATGAGCTACATCATTGACTCTATTCTGGCCAAGTATAACCGAGAAGATATGGTTGCCCCAGTGTATACCGCTGCCAAAGAGCTTGCTATCAACGGCGCCAAGGCCAATATTAAAACCATTCTGTTTGAAGAAAACAAGATCAGTATGGATGATGAAGGCCAGTACAGCAAGGGCATGGGCATCTTTCGTGAAGAACTCAGCGAAGACTGGATCTTCAGCTACGCGAAAAAAAGCCGTGAGCGCGACCTGCGGGTAGATATCGTTTACGATTTTAACCCCCACCGTATCATTGTTGAAGTCATTAATAACCGACCCATTTCAGAAAAAGAAGACAAACGTATCAGGTCAAAATTTCAGAAGGCCATGGCCTATGACGACATTGCCCAGTTCTATATGGATGGTGGTGACTCAAGCGAAGGGGCTGGCATGGGTATCGTACTGATCACCATGTTGCTGCGGGCCCAGGGTATTGATGCTCATCTTTTTACGATCAGGTCAAACTACCGCGATTCGACCATTGCCAAGGTTGAGTTTCCGTTGTCTGAAGATTACCAGACTTCGCGTGACCGATTCGAAGCCCGTAAAAGCTCTGAAGCCGTTACCAGCTGATTTCAATTTACAGCAATAGAGTAGGGTGTTCAAGATAATGGGCAAAGGTATCAAGATACAGGGCACCCAGTGCGCCATCAACAACCCGATGATCACATGATAGTGTAACCAGCAGCTGCTCTGAAGGCATAAACTGTTGCTCTTCTTCTTGCCACAAAGGTTTGGTCTGGCTTTTGCCCACCGCCATCAAAGCGGCCTCTGGTGCATTGATGATGGCTTCAAATGAGTCGATGCCGAACATTCCCAGGTTCGAGATGGTAAAGGTTCCGCCAGTGTACTCTTCGGGGGTTAACTTGCGGGCTCTGGCTTTATGAGCCAGCTCACGGGCTTCAAGGGCAATGGTGTTTAATGATTTCTGATCAGCATTGCGAATGATGGGGGTGATCAAACCATCTTCAATGGCTACAGCAATGCCCACGTCAACGTTTCCCATATATACCAGGTGGTCTTCGCCCCACTGGGCATTGACCTGACGGTGTTTTTTCAGGGCCATGGCATTAGCTTTGATAATAAAATCGTTTACGCTGACTTTGGCAGGGTAGCCTGCCGGCAGACCGTCTTCTTTTTCAGCCAGGGCTGCAAGGTCGCTATTGATTTTTTCGCGCAGGGCAGACAATCTATCGGTGTAAATATTGCGGTGCAGATAAAAATGAGGAACGTGACTTTTAGAATCGGTGAGTCTTTTCGCAATGACCTGCCTGATCATTGAAATGGGTTCACGCTGGTCAACCCCACGCTGGCCAGCTGCCATAGTCAAACCACTGCTCTGGGCTGATTCAACATCTTTTTTTACGATGCGACCACCCGGGCCGCTGCCCTTGATCTGGTTGAGGTTGAGGTTATACTCACGGG
>CAZHLC010000702.1:0-2798 GCA_964532545.1 uncultured Leptospiraceae bacterium
CAAATAGCAAAAAAACTATAAGAATTATAAATATTATATAGTGATTATCATTCTTATAGCCCTCAAAATGGCGTTCTCTCTAATAAGGCACATATTCAAGGTAAGTTTTTTTTGTGCTAGAGGAGAAAATGAAAAACTTCACCAAAATACTAACCTCAATAATGCTGGCTTCGAGCCTGATTTATTGCGGCAATACCAAATTAAGCCAGCAGAATAACGAAGATCTATTTTTAGAAGACGGGCAATCTGAATCAGCTGGAAAAACCACCGGGGCTTTGAATCCCTCTTTAACCCCGGTTTCTACCGTGAGTCTGGGTGATACCAATGCTACTGTAGACGAGAAAAATCACTCAGCTTTTATCTGGAAGGGGTTTCAGCACGAGTGGCTTCGTACGGTCATAGGTTTTAAAATTCCCCATAGAATAAGCAAGTTTGACAGCTACATCAATAACGAAGATCACCAGGTTGAAGGTTCATGGACTTCTGATGCAACCTTCACCTTTGGGCAGAGCACTGGTGTTGATGGTAATTTTATGAAGCCGGTTGGATATTATGGTGCAGTAAACTCACCCGGTATTTATACCAGCAGAGGTAATGTGAGCATGAGCTGGACAGATAATGGTGACGGTGGTACTTATCCGAAAGCGAAGTCGGTGATCAACCAGACCGTGAGCATTGATCTAAACCGCAATATTCTAAACTATGGTAATCTTGATAATTATGCCGTGTTCTTGAGGGGAATTAAACTCGATAGCAATTGTGATAATGCGAAACAGCCTGCTGGCGAAACATGCAATTCAAATGGTATGTGGCCTTACAAGATGTATTTCAAAATTCACAGCTGTGGGCGCTCATATGATACCCTTAACTGCACCCTTACCGTAAACGTCTACCGAGCGTGGACACCGAACAAAGGCGGCCTGCCTCTCATTGAAGAAAAACCTTTCAACGATAAGCTAGACTTTGACCTCAAGGTCTATTACACAGTCATTGGTGGTGACAATGGTGATTTCAAATTTACAGAAGGTACCGAATTCAGCCGAACTGGTAAAGGGCGCGACAATGATGCTAAGACCGGCACTAAAACCATCTATGGTTCTTCAGGTTACAGTACTGGCACGGCAGTTATGACCGCATTCGGGTTTGAATTTACCAAATTCGGAAGCAAAAAGAAAAACAATCACCTTGGTCGATATATTGGTAAAGTTTATTTTAGATTAAAAGACTCGTATTACTCATCTGGCGCTGGGTATATTAACTATAACTACTATACTCAGGTATGGGTGCCTGATACTGTAGTAAACACAAATGTGACCTACAAGATGAAAGCGAGCCTGTTACAATTTGGGGCAACTGGTACCAGTGTAGCGAAAGGAAAGTCAGCACAGGGTTCATTGTGCATCAACTCTAACGGTGCCCCATTTTTCTCAAAGTGGAAAAAATGTGGTAGCGGTGATAAAGGGCCTGCGCGATCTGAGCATAAGCTGCAGATATATGCTCCCTGAAATGCGTTTACTGTATTTTGATATCACCCGGGGAAACTGGATCGGTTTTCAAGCTATGAGAGCCGAATTTGGTTTTCTCGAAGCCTTATCAATCGCCGTTGCCATGCAACTGCGATTGGTTTTCAGGCATCCTTTTTCTGAATATAATAAAACAAACCAGGTAGATGCTCGGGGGCGTTTGTCGCAACGGCAAATGGCTCCCATGATTGCGTTATACACGGTGATGCAAGAAAAAGGTTACGCAAAAGAACGGGCTATCGAAGCTCTGCGGCGAATATCTGCGGCAGTGGCGGTCGAATTTCTTAAATTCAATGTTCCCATTGTACGAAAGCAAGACTGGGCTGGCCGAAGCCGTGATGAGAAGATGGGCTTTTTGAATAAAATTACATCTCGCTTCTTCAATGCCGAAGCAGAATCTTCTCTATCAGAAGATGACAGTTTTCAGTTTAATGTTTCAAAGTGTTATTTCGCGTACTATGCGCAAGTACTGGGTGTGAAAGAACTTGGTCCGCTTTTTTGTGAGTCAGACCGCATGTTTTTTGATCACTATCAGAAAGACATTCGATTTGAGCGTAATCAGACACTGGCCATTCAAGGGCAGCCCTGCGATTTTCAATTTTTCTGGAAATAGTTACGATTTAATGGGAAATTTTTCATCTCAGGGGGTATTACCCTGGTATGAAGATACCAGAGAATCGCCTTACCATCAGCTGTATTTTTGAGATTCAGCTGGCCCGAAAATACTGGCAGCGAATATCAACTTTAGCTGAGAAACACTCAATTTCTTATTCATGGATTGTTCGCTTATGCCTTTTCAAATTGTTGCAAAGGCCGAACGATCGCTTGCAACATATGACAATAATGCTCAAAGAAAAGTTCATTGATCACGGGCGTGATCACCGGCACATGCTGTGTTTATACGGTGAAGATGAACGTTATGTAAGATTCAAGGCTGCTACTCTGGGTATGACGATTTCAAAGCTGGTGAGATGTAGCCTTGAATTATATCTAGATCAGGTTGAGGCCGAACTTGAAAGTGGGGTAGATGTTGTTCTTGCCGGAACCAAGCTGTTTGCAGCGATTGAGCAGGTGCTCATTAGAAACCTTGATATGGAAATCCATATCAGAAAAAATAAATATGTACCATTTTCACGAAGCCAGTACTGGGCCAAAAGGCCAATTACCCGGTTGCACCTGCATTCCGGATAAACCGAGTTTATTTGCCCGCCAGAAAACTCTTTCTTTATCATTGACCGTGCCAGAGGTTTGCTCATTTTGCAGCTCTGTCAAATT
>CAZHLC010000703.1:0-2795 GCA_964532545.1 uncultured Leptospiraceae bacterium
CAAAACCGCAGTTGGCCTATGCGCAGCAGAAAATCGAAAATGCAGATCTCAATACGCAAATCACTATTGTAGATGCCCCGTTTGAGACCTTTGAGACGAAACAGAATTTTGATATAGTATGCTCACTTGATGCGGCCTATCACTTTGATAAGACGAAACTATTTGCGTTGGCTGCGGCCCGGGCCCACAGACTGGTATTTACAGACCTGACCCCGCCCCAGGGGGGCAGCCCGCTGCTACTGAATTTTTTGATTTCACTGGCTGGCATCAGAAAAAAAAACCTGCTGCCACTTCAGCAAATGCACGCTCTGGCAGCAGAGTTTGGCTTCAAACCCATGATCTATGAAGACTTAAGCGAGCCGGTGCTGGGGGGCTATGCCAATTTTATTCAGACCCATGGGCCCAGCCTGCGCCAAAAGCATGGCCTCAAGGTGCAGCGCTTTCTACTTACCGGGCGGGTTCTAGGCTATATTTTCAGGCGGGCCTTGCTGGGCTATAGCCTGTTTGTGTATGAGAAAAAATAGTTTCGGCAATCTTTTTGCCCGAGAGAGCTGCAGCCTCAAGTAGCGGAATGCCTGTCTCGGTATATGAACCACAGACTTTCAGGCGATTGGCCTCATGATCATTAAGCCGGTGCAAGTCGGCAAGCGCCGCCTCGGTTTCTAATGTGACCAGGGGCCTTTCAAAGCGGCTGTGGCTGAGAATGTGCTTTTCTGCCGGCATACGGTGAGGGTTCCATGTTTGTAGCAGGGGCGCAGCATCGGCCAGCTCGCTCTGAATAGCGTTCATGTATATGGTGGCCATCGGTTTATCGTAGTTAAAATCAACCGTAAAGTTCACTGGCGACCAGCCACGCTTCTTGTTTGGTAGAAAGGCCCGGTCATTATGCATGGTCACTTCGCTGGGTTCATAACTGAAGCGGCTCAATACTGCAGCTACCTCAGTAAAACCGGCAGCCGAAAAGCGGGCAGCCTGGTTTGCCTGGGTGGCCAGTACCACGTAATCATATTCACGGCGGGCCTTCTCTGTTACAACCACCACCCCATCTTTATCTTGTTGCAGACCTGTGACTGCTTCACCGAGCACAACCTGGCTGGCCGGGTAGGCCAGCTTCTTGGCGACATTTTTTACCCCATCAATCACCCGGCGCACACCCGAGGGTTTGCGACTGTTGACCAAATAGGCAATGATTACACTGGCCGGATAATTTCTGACAGCCTCATAGGTGCAGGTATTGATGGCGGCAAAGACTGGCAGCACAAAGTGCTTGGCAAAGTCTTCAGAATAATTAAATGTCTGCAGAAAATCGCCCATACGCATCGAGAGAACTTCAGAGTTTTTAAGATGCTCTTTACCGTCACGGTAGAAACGGTAGAGGTCTTTAAGAATACTGCGGCCCTTCTGCCCCAGGGCAAACCAGTTAGCAATATATGAGTATGAGTTCATTCCCCAGAGAATATTCTTATAACGAAAATAGAGCTCGCCACGCCCGTCGCAGAATGAACCCGAATAATCAATTATTTCGGTGTTAATACCAGCCTGTTCATAAAGTTTTAGTAAAGAGGGATAATATCCGGCCTTTAAAACACGCAATGGCACATCAACCCGGGCTGTGCCCCCTGAGCCCAGCTCAACGTCGATCGAATGAGCATCGATGCCCAGACTGTTTTCTTTTTCAAAGAGGTCAACCTGGGCAAACTCGGCCAGGTGCCAGCAGGCCGACAGGCCAGCCATGCCGCTGCCAATCACAGCCACCTTCATTTGGCTGGCCCCAGAAAAAGCTTCTTACTGAAATTGAAACAAAGGCGGGCCCGGTTCTTTTTTACAAATTGCTGGTAGAGAGCAACTTTGCTGCTGAGACTCTCGGCCTTGCAATAAGCCCCAGAGTAGATAAACTGACAGTCTGCAGCCGGCAGGTTCAGCTTCTTTTGAAACAAATAGAGCATCTGTACTTCATCGCGATCTATGGCAATCAAATGATAGCCAGTGGTTTCGCGCTGGTAGCGGGTTACCCGGTTCAATTGAAAGAGGGCCACGTCGACCATCTTCTGCGCCGTGGCCTGATCACAACCATGCTCACCCGCTGCAAAAGTCGGGGGCTGCCAGAGTACCAAAGAGAAAAGCAAAATCAAAATAGCTTTCAAGGGGGCCTCAACTGAACAGATGCTCATAAATGGCCGCAAAATTTTCAAGGGGAACATACCAGCCGAAGTCACCCTGATTAAACCTTATACCGTAAACCCCGTTGGCCCTGACTTCTTCAAGCCAGGGTAATATATCTTTAGTGGGCACCGAAATAAGGTAGGCACCTTTTTCTTCATCAACCAGGTTTTCTTTGCGGGCAAATTGTTGCAGCAGGGCCTCATCAGTAAAGGCATAGAACCAGTTCAGCCCATCAATGACACCTACCAGAGGGTACATGGCCTTATCTGGTTCGGGCAGGGTAATAAAATACCAGTTTTCAAGTTCAAAAACAGCCCGCCACAGAGCATCGAGTGCCTGCATCGACTTGGTTTCACCCGACTCAAGGTCATAGGCCTCGGCCACCAGCCGCTCAAACTCACTGGCATCAGTTGGCATAGAGCTCATTATAGGCCAGCACAACCTCAAACATCATCTTTAAACCCCTTTTAAAATTTTCTATGCTGATGTTTTCGTTTTTACCGTGCAGCCCGGCTAATTCTTCAGCAGTCACTACAATGGGCATAAACCCATAGCAGTTAAGATTGATGGGGCGCATATACAGGCTGTCTGTTGATGCCGGTGATAACAGCGGAGTAATAAAGGCAGAAGGC